>JAYVSF010000781.1:0-19963 GCA_043775605.1 Myxococcales bacterium | reverse complement strand
TCGATGACACAGGGTTGGTTTCTGCCAACCCTGTGAGGCTCCGAGCGCAGCTCGGGCCGGGGTCGGCCTGTCGAGATCGGACCGGCACTCCGGTGCCGGACCGATCGATCGACGACACAGGGTTGATTCTTGGCAACCCTGTGATCCGGGGTCGAGTCAGGGTCGCGGCGCGAACTGCGCGGCCACCGTCGACAGCACGAAGGCCCAGCCGTCGCCGTGCTGTCGCCCCATGGCGTCGTCGGGCAGGCCGCGGTGACCGACGTGGACCTCGGTGCCGTCGCCGGCCGCTGCGAAGCGGACCGTGACCACCGACTCGAGGCCGCGGGTGGCCTCCGACATCCACGTGTACTCGATCCGGTGCGGCCGGCTCAACTCGACGAAGCGGCCGTAGTGGGGCCAGCGCTGGCCTGCGTGCTCGATCAGCACGTAGAACAGGCCGTCGCTCCGCGCGTCGAGCACGACCCGGGCGGCGCCGAACCACGGTCCGCCGGGCCGCGCCGGATCCATCCACAGATCAAAGACGTCGCTGGGCGGGGCGGCCACGGTCCGGGTCACGGCGAGCTCGGTGGTCGGCATCGCGGCCGATGGTCGAAGGCCGGGCGCGCGCGGTCAAGCCGCAGGCCGGTGCCGCGACCCCAGGTGCCGCGTCAGGTGGCGCCGCAGGTGAGCCACTGGCCGAACTGGGTCCGCAGCTCGACGGACATGTCGGCGCCGGCGGGCAAGCTCGCGTGGTAGACCGCCGCGTCGATGATCTGGGTGGCGGCCGCCTTCACCTGGGCCTGGGTCGACAGCGCCGGCCGCTCGCGCGCGGTCGCGCGACCACCACGGGGTTCGCGCACTTGTCCGGTCCACCGGACAGTCGGTCGTGCTCGCGGCCCGCGCACGCTCGCTGGCACATGTCGTGCGAAGCGCCACAACCATGAAGGAGCGAGGGGATACCGGGTCGCCGGCTGGGGTAGGTCATGCCTGGACCCGGCGGCACGACGGCGTGACCGTGTCGGTGGTTCGCGATCTGGAGGTCCGGCCCGACCTGCTCACCGACGCCGAGCGCGCCTGCGTCGAGCGGCTCGGCCTCGAGCCCGTCCGGCGGGCGGCCTGGGTCCGCGGCCGAGTGCTGGCGCGCCGGCTCCTGGGCGAGCAGGTCAGCGTGATCGCCGATCTCGACGGTCGGCCCCAGGCCGTCGGCTGGTCGATCGGGTTCGCGCACGACGGCCGGTGGACCGCGGCGATCGTCGCGCCGTTCCGGCCCACCGTGATCGACGTCGTCGCCGGCGGTCCGGGGCGTGCGGTCGCCGCCCTGCGCCGGGTCCAGGTCACGACCGACGCCGAGCCGAGCGCGACCTGGGCTGCGCTCGGGTGCGCGCTCAAGCTGGCCGGCGAGCCCGTGGCCGCGTTGCACGATCGCCCGCTGTCGGTGGCGTCGAAGCACGACGGCCTCGAGGTCTCGGGCCTCGCCGCGCCGGTCATCGTCCAGGTCGCGCGGGTCGAGGACGCCACGGTGGCCTGGTCCACGGGAGCCAGCCGATGACGCCCCGCACCGCGCCCGCGCTCCCGACCGCGCCCGCGGCGGGCCCGGTCGCCGCGCTGCTGGTGGCCGTCGCAGCGTGCGTGGCCGAGCCGCCGCCCGGCGCCGACCCCGGCGGCAACCTCATCCTGATCACGCTCGACGGCGTCCGGCCGCGCGACCTCTTCGGTGGGCCCGCCGAGCTGTGGTCGGGCCTGACCGGCGCCAGCGGCGGCCGCGCGATGATCATCCGCCGCGAGCTCGACGCCGATCGCTTCGCGCTCGCCGCCACCCACCTCGACGGCGTCCGCCGTCTGCGCAACGCGCGGCTGACCGCGGCCACCGGCGTGGTCTACCCGAGCACCGCGACCACGCTCTACGAGGGCGACGAGCTGACCGCGCTGATCCACACCCCGGCCGGCGAGCCGGCCCCGACCTCGGTCACCCTCACCGGAGACGTCGACGGCACCCCGGTCCGCCAGGAGGTGACCCTGGCGTCGGTCGCCGACGTCCGCGGTGTCGCCCAGCGCTGGGCCGTCTACCACCTGGCCGCGCTCGACGACGCCGACGCCCCGCGCGAGGAGCTGGTGAAGGCCAGCCAGGAACTCGGCGTGCTGTCGCGGGTCACCTCGCTGCTGGTGCTCGACAGCGACCTTGCCTACCAGAAGTACAAGATCGAACGGCGCAAGGCCGCGGAGCAGGAGCAGCTGGCGGCGGCGAGCCCGACCATCACCGGCGGCGACCTCGACTCGCTCGGCGCACGCGAGGCCAGCCTCAGCCCCGACGAGGTCCAGCCCGGCGATCCCGAGATCAAGATTCCGGCGCCGCAGGCCGCGCGCTCGGTGGTGGTCAGCTTTCCGTGGGGCGAGAGCAAGCTCGCGGTCTGGGACCGTGACGTCGACGCCTGGATGGTCCGCTTCCTGATCGACAAGGACACCCCCGACGGCGCCTACCAGGTCCACGTCACCATCACCCACGCTGACGGTCACGTCGAGGTCCTCCAGCTCGCCTACACCGTCGACACCCGGGCCCCGGCGGTCGAGCTGACCGCGACTGTCGTCCCCGGCGGCTACCTGATCGCCGCCCGCCAGGTCCTCGAGCCCGGCAACCGCCGCAAGGACGCCGACCGCGTCGAGGTCGCGCTGCCCGACGGCACCATCCTCGCGCTCACCCAGACCGCGCGCGGCCGGTTCGCCGCCACCTGGACCACCGCGCCCCTGCTCGCCCCCGTCACCCTCCGCGTCGTCGTCCGCGACCACGCCCTCAACCAGAGCAGCCTCGCGCTGACCGTCGCGAACTGAGCAGGGGAGCCTGTCCCCATGTCCGGAATGACGGGGCGGTCGAGTGCGTTGATCCAGCCAGCCAACCCATGCGCGCCATCTCGTACCTGGTGCTCGCACTCGTTGCGCTGCCGTCCCTCGCGACCGCGGCGCCGGTCATCGTCCACACCGACACCAGCGAGGTGCGCGCATGCCTGCCGCTGGCCGAGGGTGGCGCGCTGGTCGGGACCGGCGGCGGGCTGGTGCGGGTCGACGCGGCCGGGGTCCGGCGCGAGGTCTGGACCGCGGTCGACGGCCTGCCGGGCACTCGCATCGAGGCCCTGGTCGCCGACGGCGACGGGCTGTGGGTCGGCGCCGACGGCGGCGGCGCGCGCATCGACGTCCACGGCGCCACCCTGCGCATCGCGGCGCGGTTCGCGGGTCGGCCGCTGCGCGACGTCGTCCGCCACGCCGGCGTGACCTACGCCGCGACCTGGGAGGGCGGCGTCGTGATCGTCGATGGTCGGCGGCCGCGCGCGGTGCCGTTCAAGGGCAAGCGCCTGGCCGGTCGGATGCGAGTCGCGGCCCTGGCCTCGCAGGGCGGCACCCTGTGGGCCGGCACCGACGCCGGCCTGTACGCCTTGCGCGGCACCCGCCTCGAACGGGTCGCGATCGCGGGCGATGCGCCCGAGCCGGCGATCACCGGCCTCGTCGCCGACGGCGACCGGCTGTGGCTGGCCACCGGCCGCGGCCTGTTCGTCCGGGATCCGGACGGTGTCCGCCTGGTCGGCGGCGGCGACCTCCGCCGGCTGGCGATGATCGACGGCGCGCTGGTCACCGCCGACCTGGGCGCCGGCCTGCGGCTGCTCGATCGCGGTCGGCTGGTCGCGCTGCCCGGTGGGCCTGGCCTGGTGCTGCCGCAGGCGCTGGCCAGCCACGGCGGCGCGAGCTGCGTCGGTGGCCTCGACGGCCTGTGGCTGCGCGCCGCGTCGTCGGCGCCGTGGCAGGCGGTGGCGCCGGCGGTCGGCCTGCCGGCCAGCGACGTCTCGGCGCTCGCGGTCGACGGCGACCGGCTGTGGGTCGGCACCTTCGATCACGGCCTCGCGGTCCGCGTCGGCGACGCCTGGCACGCGGTCACCGATCCCGACCTCGACCTGCGCATCAACGCGCTGCTGGTCGAGCCGCGGCCCGCCGGCGCCCGGCTGTGGGTCGGCACCGCCGCCGGCCTCATGATCCTCGACGGCGCTGCCGATCACCCGTCGGTGGTCTCGCGCCTGACCCGGCGCGACGGGCTGCCCGGCCGCAGCGTGATGTCCCTGGCTCGCCTGGGCGACGGCCGGATCGTCGTCGGCACCAGCACCGGCGCGGCGCTGGTCGGCGACGGTCGGGTCACGCCGCTCGGCCCGCCCGGCCAGCAGCTCGGCAACGTGTGGGCGGTGGCCGAGGACGCCGACGGCCTGCTGTGGCTGGGCACCACCACCGGCGTGTGGCGCGGGCCGGCGACCGTCGCCGCCAAGAGCGCCGCCGCCGACGGCTGGCAGCGCTACAGCCTCGCCACCGGCCACCTCCACGACGACTGGGTGATGGCGCTCGCGGTGCGCGGCCGCTCGGTGTGGGTCGGCAGTTACAAGGGCGGCGTGGTCCGCTTCGACCTCGGGGCGGCCGGCGCCGGCGCCCCGCTCGTCGCGACCCACCTCGGCGACGCCTGGATCAACCCCGGCGGCCTCGCCTGGGACGGCGCCCGGCTGCTGGCCTCGACCCAGGACGGCCTGCGCGTCGGCGACGGCGCCACCGCGCGCTGGGCACGCGCGCCCGGCCTGCCCGGCAAGGACGTCACCGCCGCGGTCCGGCTCGGCGCCACCCGCTGGATCGCCACCCGCCGCGGCCTGGTCGAGCAGCCCTGGCGAGCCTTGGCGAGCGATCTAAGATGACGCTGGGTGTGCGGGGTCACGAGGGAAGTTTGGGGTCTGCCTTCCTCCGTCGACCCGAGCAACGCCGTACAGGTTCCTGGCGAGCGCAGCTCGGGCCGGGGTTGGATGTCGAGATCGGACCGGCACTCTGGTGCGGGGCCGATCGATGACACAGGGTTGATTCCTGCCAACCCTGTGATCGCCGCGGCGACCTGATCGCGACATCGCCGTCACGATCGTCGGCGCGCGCACCGAACCCGCGCGCGCCGGTCGGGGTGCGCGCCGACAGTTGGATCTGGCCAGGACCTTGCTTACAGTCGAGCCATGGTGCACCGCCGCTCCGTGATCCTCCTCGGCGCCCTGACCGCCATGCTCGTGGCCTGCGGCGGCGCCGACGAGCGCGTGCCGCCGGTCGTCGACGCGCCGACCGACAGCGCGATCGACGCCAACGCGTTCTGCGCGATCTGCGGCGCCGACCAGATCTGCGTGCAGGTCTTCGACGGCACCTGCGGCCAGCTCAGCCTGACGTGCGCGCCGCGCAACCCGGCCTGCGTCGGCAACAACTGCACCGCCGAGTGCATGCGCTGGCAGTGCAACAACGGCGACCCCAACCCATTCTTCCGCTGCGACAAGGGCACCTGCCCCGGGGCCGCGCCCGGCGCGCTGGGCTGCCAGGGCCCCTGACCGGTTCGGGGTCGTGGGCCGCCGGGCGGATGCTACGGTCTCGCCCCAGAAGGAGCCCGCATGAAAGTCTTTGGCCATCCGATGAGCACCTGCACCCGGCGGGTGCTGACCACCCTGATCGAGACCGGCACGCCGTACGAGCTGGTCGTCGTCGACTTCGGCACCGGCGAGCACAAGCAGCCGGCCCACCTCGCGCGCCAGCCGTTCGGCCAGGTCCCGGCCATCGAGGACGACGGCTTCGAGCTCTACGAGTCGCGCGCGATCTGCCGCTACATCAGCGAGCAGGCCGGCGGCGAGCTGATGCCGCGCGACGCCCGCAGCCGGGCCCGCATGGAGCAGTGGATCAGCATCGAGACCTCGAACTTCGCGCCGGCCGTCATGAAGTTCGTCTATCACCACGTGTTCGGCCGCCCGCAGGACGACGCGACCCTGGCCACGGCCCAGACCGGCCTCGAGACCGCGCTGCGGATCATGGATCAGCGCCTCGCCCAGGCGCCGTACTTCGCCGGCGAGACCTTCTCGCTCGCCGACATCACGTACCTGCCGTACGTCGAGTACGCGATGGCGACGCCGGTCAAGGCGACCTTCGCCGCCTACCCGCACGTGATGGCGTGGTGGAACCGGGTCAGCGAGCGGCCGAGCTGGCGCAAGGTCGCCGGCCGCGCGACCTAGCGAGCTAGGTCTTGCCGGGCAGCTCGCCGCGCTCGGCGGCCTCGGTCCAGCCTGACTCGTAGGCCAGCTGCAGGGCCTCGCGCATCGACGCCGGATCGATCCGTAGCAACGAGCCGCCGGTGCCGGTCGCGTGCAGCAGCAGCTCGGCGGTGCCGCGGCGATCGCCCATCCGCCGCAGCTGATCGACCGCGGCCCGCCGGTTCTCCTCGGCGAGATCGCGCTTGCCCAGCCGCTCGTAGGCGCCGGCCAGGATCGACTGCGCGCGGGCGGCGCCGACCCGGGCCCCAACCCGCTGGGCGTGGCTCAGCGCGACCTCGGCCAGCTCGGCGGCGCGCCGCTGATCGCCGTCGGCGGCGGCGAGCTGGGCCAGCTTGATCACCACCTGCCACAGGTGGCTGGGCGCGCGCCGGCTGCGGGCGCCGTCGCCGAGCGTGATGAGGTCGATCGCCTCCTCGAGCTCGCGGGTCGCCTCGATGCTCTTGCCGATCCGGATCAGCACGGTGGCGAGATCGATGTAGGCGTCGGCGATCAGGTTGCCGTCGCCGCTCGCGATCGCGGCGCCGATCGCCTTCTCGAGGTAGGGCACCGCGGCGGTGATCTGGCCGCGCTCGGCGGCGGCCAGGTGACCCGAGGTCCGCAGCAGCAGCGCGGTCAGGCGCGGGTCGAGATCGCCCCAGCTCTCGGCCTCGGTCAGGACCCCGCGGGCCAGACTCAGGCGGTCGCTGGCCCGCAGCGCGTCGGCCAGGCGGATCGAGATCGCGATCATCGCGGTCGGCGGCAGCTCGCCGGCCGCGACCGAGGCCCGGGCGTTGATGAGCGCGCGGTGGTAGAGCGCGGCGGCGCCGGCATCGTCGAGCTGGCGCGAGTAGTCGTCGCCGGCGTCGGCCAGGAGCCGCGAGGCCGCGGCCCGGTGCCCGGCGGCGTCGTGGTGATGGCCGAGGATCGCGGGTGAGCGCGAGCCCTCGGCGACCACCTCGACCGCGGCCGCGTGCAGCTCGCGCCGGACGTGGGCCGGGGTCGCGTCGTAGACCACGTCGCGGACCAGCTGGCTGGTGAACCCGACCACCCCGCCGTCGAACTGGAGCAGGCCGCGCGCGACCGGTGCCAGCACCGCGCGATCGATCGCCATGCCCAGCCCGGTGGCGCGGGCGGCGTCGGCGCGCGCGGCCTCGCGGCCGAACACCGCGATCGCCTGGCACGCGATCAGGCTGTCGCGATCGAGGTTGGCGACCCGGGCGGCGACCAGGTCGGCCAGGGCCGGTGGCGCCGACTCGACGTCGCCACCCTCGGCGACGAACCGCAGCAGGTGATCGAGGTGGGCCGGTGAGCCGCCGGCCGCGTGGGCGAGCTGGCTGGCGGTCGGTGCGCCCGGCATGCCGGCCTGGGCGACGTGGCTGGCCAGCAGCGCGATCTCGGTGCCGTCGAGCGGCCCGAGCTCGAGCCGCAACAGCCGCGCGCCCCAGCCGATGGCCTTGACCGGATCGATGGTCGCGACGATCCGGACGTCGCCGTGGGTGCGGCCGCACAGCTCGCGCACGACGTCGAGCGAGATGTCGTCGTAGGCCTCGACGTCCTCGAACACCACCGCGGTCGGGCCGCGCAGGGCCTCGGCGATCAGGACCCGGACCGCGGCCGACACCAGCTCGCGCCGGCGGACGTTGGTCTCGAGATCGGCCAGCTCCGACGGGTGGCCGAACAGCTCGGCCAGGCCGGGCAGGTCGCGATCGGCGAGGCCGTGTTCGAGCGCGGCGAGGTCGAGGTCCTCGCGGCCGCACACCGGCGCCAGTTCGAGGATGGTCGCGACCACCGCCCGCACCGGGTACAGCGGCGACGCCAGGCCGGTCGGATCGGCGCCGGCCTGGTAGATCTGCAGGCCGGCGCCCTCGGCCAGGTGGCGGTAGGCCGCGGCCACCACCGCGCTGCGGCCGTTGCCGGGCTCGCCGATGACCAGCATCGCCGGCTCGTCGCTGCTGCCGCCCAGATAGCGGGCGACCGCGGCCACCGCCGGCTCGCGCCCGACCAGCGGCAGCGGCCACAGGCCGGCGGTCTCCGGCGTCGGTCCGGCGGCGGTGGCGGCGACCACCGCCGCGCTGACCTCGCGGGGCTGTCCGCAGTCCGGACAGAACCGGAAGGGCTTGAGCGAGCGGGCGCCGCAGGCCGCGCACACCACCTCGACCCGCGCCGCCGGCCGCTGGCCTCGAGCCGCGGCCTCGACCGCCCCCCGCATCTCGGCCGCGCTGACGAAGCGGTCGGCCGGGCGCTTGGCCAGCCCGCGGGCCAGCAGTTCGTCGACCTCGGCCGGGACGTCGGGCCGGCGCTGGCCAGGCGACACCGGCGACACCTTGAGCTGGCGGGTCAAGATCTCGACCGCGGTGCCGCCGACGAACGGGGTCTCGCCGACCAGCAGCTCGTACATCACCACCGCGACCGCGTACAGATCGCTGGCGTAGCTCGGCGGCGCGCCGGCGATCAGCTCGGGCGCCATGTACTCGGGCGTGCCACACACGTTGCGCTCGTCGCCCTGCAGCGGCACGGTCATCAGCCGGGCGATGCCGAAGTCGACGACCTTGACCTGATCGACGCCGGTCCGGCGCGACTCGACCACGATGTTGTCGCACTTGATGTCGGCGTGGACCACGCCGGCCAGGTGGGCCTCCTCGAGCCCGCTCAACACTTGCGCGACGATGTCGAGCACCCTCGTCACCGGCAGCGGCTTGTGGCGCGCCAGCAGGTAGGTCAGCGTCGGCCCCCGCAGGTGCTCCATCACCAGGTACAGCAGGCCGTCGGGGGTCTGGCCGTAGTCGATGATCGAGACCGTGTTGGGGTGGTTGAGGCGGCTGGCGGCCAGGGCCTCGTCCTGGAACCGCTTGACCAGCCGGGCGTCGGCGGCGAGGTCGTCGCGCAGGATCTTGATCGCGACCGTGCGGCCGAGCGCGATCTGGTCGGCCTTGTAGACCGCGCCCGAGCCGCCGATGCCGATGCACGAGCGCAGCCGGAACTTGTCGTCGAGGATCCGGCCGACCATGCGCTGGGCCCGCGCGAGGTCGTCGATCAGGTCGGTGTTGCCGACGCTGGCGCCGGGCGCGATGGCGGGCGCGATGGCGGGCGCGGTGGCGGGCGCGGTGGCGGGCGCCGGTTCGGTCACGCCTTCTCCAGCACCATCGCGATGCCCTGGCCGACGCCGATGCACATGCCGGCCAGGGCCCGGCGGGCGCCGGTCGACGCCAGCTCGTGGGCCAGGGTCAGGGCCAGGCGGGCGCCCGACGCGCCCAGCGGATGGCCGAGCGCGATCGCGCCGCCGTGGACGTTGACCCGCTCGGGATCGAGGCCGAGCTGCTCGACGCAGGGCAGGGCCTGGGCCGCGAACGCCTCGTTGAGCTCGGCGACGTCGATGTCGGCGGCGGTGAGCCCGGCCCGGGCCAGCGCCTTCCGCGCCGCCGGGATCGGGCCCAGGCCCATCGTGCTCGGCGCGACCCCGGCCACCGCCGACGTCACGTAGCGCGCCATCGGCACCAGCCCCAGCTCCTTCATCGCCGCCTCGCTGGCCAGCAGCAGCACCGCGGCGCCGTCGTTGAGCCCCGAGGCGTTGCCGGCGGTGACCGTGCCGTCCTTGTCCTTGGCGAACGCCGGCTTGAGCCGGGCCAGGCTCTCGTACGCGGTGTCGGGCCGCAGGTGCTCGTCGGCGGTCACCTGGATCGCGGCGCCGGTCTTGCGATCGGTGCCGGTGGTGATCCCGGTGATCTCCTGGGCCAGGCGACCGCTGGCCTGGGCCGCCGCCGCCCGCAGCTGCGAGCGCAGCGCGAACCGATCCTGGGCCTCGCGGCTGACGTGGTGCAGGCGCGCGACCCGCTCGGCGGTCTCGCCCATGCCCAGGGTCTCGTGCAGCTGATCCATGCGCGGGTTGACGAACCGCCAGCCGAGCGTGGTGTCGTGCAAGGTCTGGGCGCCCCGCGGGTAGGCCTCGGTCGGCTTGGCCATCACCAGCGGGGCCCGCGACATCGACTCGACGCCGCCGGCGATGATCAGGTCGGCCTCGCCCAGCGCGATCAGCCGGGCCGCGTCGGCGACCGCCTGCAGGCCGGAGCCGCACAGCCGGTTGACCGTGACCCCCGGCACCGACACCGGCAGCCCGGCCAGCAGCGCCGCCATGCGGGCGACGTTGCGGTTGTCCTCGCCGGCCTGGTTGGCGCAGCCGGCGATCACGTCGTCGACGCGCTCCCCGGGAATCCCGGTTCGGGCCAGCAGCGCGGCGATCACCGCGGCCAGCAGATCGTCGGCGCGGACCCCGGCCAACCCACCCCCGTAGCGCCCGAACGGAGAACGAAGCCCGGCGATCACATACGCGGCTCGCATCGCCGACGACCATACGCCGAAAACTTGGTCGTGGGCGAGGGCGCTCGTACCGTCGCTCCATGATGGCCCGACCTCCCGACAGCGCGGGTCCGGCGGCGGCGCGCGAGCTGTCGTGGTTCGCGATCCGCCAGCCGGCGATCATCCACTTCCTCGAGCGCCGCTTGGGGTCGGCCGACGGCGACGCCTTCGCGGTGGCGCTCGACGCCGCCTGCCGCCTGCACGACGCGATCGTGGTCGAGCAGGGGCTGGCCCCGCCACGGGTGGCCGACGCGCTGCTGCGGGCCGGCCTTGCCCTCGAGCCGCCGGCCGCGCTCGCGAGCTGGGTCGACGGGCTGTGCGCCGCGGCTCCGGTGATGCTGTCGCCGGCCGAGGAGGCGCGGGTGCGGCACGCGATCGGCGCGGTGGCCTGGGCCCTGACCACGGTCCGCACCACCGGCCTCGGCAACGCGATCGTCCGCTAGCTCACGCGTATGCCGGCAGGGGTTGACGCGCGGGCGTCGGCTACCGAACATGCGGCCCCATGTCGTCGCCCGCCGCCGTCACACCCGAAGCCGTCGACCGTACGATCGCCGCGTTCTCGCGCCTCGATCAGCGCGGCGACAAGAAGGCGATGAACAAGCTGGCCGAGCGGCTGCAGCGCGAGCAGCCCCACCTCCTGCAGTACGCCGCCGCCAGCCGCGCCACGCACGGCGACAAGGTCGGCGAGGCCTCGGTGTTCTACGCCACGCTGGTGTGGGCGATGTTCGACCGCCACCACGGCGGCACCCTGCCGCGCCTGACCCCGCAGAACCTGGCCGACGCCGAGGCGCTGGTCGGCCGGGCGGTGGCCGCGGTCGAGGGCATTGGCGCCTTGCCGGTCCACCAGCAGGTGTCGCCGCCGCTGGCCACTGTCCAGCCCGCGATCTACGCCAAGCTGAGCGAGCTGATCGAGGAGGACGTCCGCGAGGTGGCGATGACCGCCGAGACCGCGGCCGTCATCTTCCCGCCCACCCAGATCGTCATCGAGGCGTTCGACGCCGCGATCTCCGGCCGCCGTGCCGGCGAGCGCCAGGGCACGATCGTCCACGCCGAGCCCAAGGTCGGCCGCAACGACGTCTGCCCGTGCGGCTCGGGCAAGAAGTACAAGAAGTGCCACGGCGCCGCGGCCTAGCTCCCCGGTGTCGCGCAGATCACAGTTGGCCGACCTGGCCGATCATGTGCTCAATGACCGGATTTCGTTGACGGTGTGAGCCCAGATCCGTAGAATCCGGCCCTCGTTACGACCCGCCGGAGTTGCCGCGAACCGTGCTCAGGTACAAAGAAACCGAAGATATCGATGCGCGCTTCTCGGAGGTCGATCGCGTCGTCCAGGCGTGGCGGACCCGCTCCGCATCGATCAACCCGTCGATGCGCAGGGAGTTCCTCACCCGGCTCCGCATCTCCCTGATCCACCACGACGCCGCTCTCGAGGGCGACGTGCTGTCCTACAGCGAGATCAAGGCGGCGATCGATCCGACCATCATCAGCGATCCGTCGCTGATCCCGGCCTACGACGAGATCCGGCGATTCAACGAGGCGTGCGACTTCGCGGCCGAGCTGGCCGGCAACAAGAAGAAGCCGTTCAAGTTCGACACCGTCCGCGACATCTACGCGCTGCTGGCGCCCGACGAGAAGGTGAAGGGCCTCCCCTACCGGAAGGAGAACCCGCTTCACCGCCTCTACTATCACGACATCGCGACGCCCGAGAAGATCCTGCCCGCGCTCAAGAAGCTGGGCGAGTGGCTCGACGAGCCGGCGTCCAAGCAGCTGCACACGATCGAGAAGGTCACGACCCTGCACGCGCGCTTCATGGCCATCTTCCCGTGGGCCAAGGAGAGCGGGCGCACCGCGCGCATCATCTCGAATCTGCTCCTGCAAGAGGGTGGGTACCCGCTCGCGGTCATCCACTCGATCGATCGCCAGCGCTACTACGAGTCGCTCAAGGGCGAGCCGTCGCTCCTGCTCTCGCTCTACCTCGAGGCGGTCCAGAACACCGCCGAGAACGAGCTGCGCCTGTACGAGGAGGCCGAGAAGGCCCCCCCGCGCAAGCGCAAGCGCGCCTGAACTCGCGCTCGACGTCGAGTTCGGGTCAGTCGGCGCCGGCGCGACCGCGGCCTGACTTCACCACCGCGCGTCGCTTCTTCTCGCCCAGCCGCCGCTCCTTCGCGCCGCGGCTCGGCTTGGTCTTCTTCCGCGGCTTGGGCCGGACCAGCGCCGTCCGCACCAGCACGGCCAGCTTCTCGGTCGCGTCCGCGCGGTTCTTGACCTGATCGCGGGTCTTCTCCGACACCACGATCAGCTCGCCGTCGATAGTGAGCCGGCCGCCGAGCTTGGTCAGCAGCCACGTCCGATCGTCGGCCGACAGCGCGCTCGACGCCGACGGGGTCCACCGCACCTCGGCCTTCGACGCGACCTTGTTGACGTTCTGGCCGCCGGGCCCGCCCGAGCGCGCGAACGCGTAGCTCAGCTCGGACACCGGGAGCTGGACCCCGGGGTTGATGACCAGCACGTCAGGCACGGCCGCATCCTACGCGACCGATCGCGCTGGCGGGAACGTACCTCGAGAGCACTCGTGCCCACGTCCGCGCCCGGCGGCCAAGGGTATCACGCAGACGTCACGCGTCCTGGACCGGCTCACGTTGCCGCACCGTCGGTGGTCGTCGTTGACTTGCCGGGGCCCCCCCCCTACCATTTCCGAGGACATGAGCGGACAGGGCACGGGCGACGACGCGCCGGGCGAGGGTGGCGCACGCGCTGCCAGCGGTCGCGCCGTCGTGCGCAGCGAGGCCGGGGCCGGCGAGTCGGGCGCCATGGCCGCCGCCGACACCGCGGTCGCGCTGCCGACCCCCGCGCCCGGCGGCACCGACCCCGGCGACCCGCCGGCGATGGAGCCCGAGGCCGCCCGGCCGCGCACCGAAGAGAACCTGATCGGCGCCACGCTGCTCGGTCGCTACACCATCCTGCGCAAGATCGGCCAGGGCGGCATGGGCGTGGTCTACGAGGCCACCCACACGCTGATCGGCAAGCGGGTGGCGGTGAAGGTCCTGCTCGACAAGTACGCGCGCAAGGAGCTGATCGTCGCCCGCCTCGAGCAGGAGGCCCGGCTGGCCTCGGCGATCGGCCACGAGCACATCATCGACATCACCGACTTCGGCCAGACCGACGACGGTCGGACCTTCGTCGTGATGGAGTTCCTCGAGGGCGAGTCGCTCGGCGAGATCCTCGCGCACGAGGGCCCGCTGGCCGAGGCCCGGATCCTCGCGATCACGATCCAGGTCGCGAGCGCGCTCGGCGCCGCCCACGCCAAGGGCATCGTCCACCGCGACGTCAAGCCCGAGAACATCTTCGTCCTCCGCCGCAAGGACCGTGACTTCGTCAAGGTCGTCGACTTCGGCATCTCGAAGTGGCTGCGGTCGTCGGACAGCGGCGACGACGAGTCGCCCCGCCTGACCCAGACCGGCATGGTCCTGGGCACGCCGCTGTACATGTCGCCCGAGCAGGCCCGCGGCGACGAGGCGCTCGATCACCGCATCGACCTCTACGCCCTCGGCGTGATCATGTACGAGATCGCCACCGGGCGGGTGCCGTTCACCGGCGCCAACTACCTGTCGATCATCGCCCAGGTCCTCAACGAGGAGCCCATGAGGCCGCGCGCGATCCGGCCGGAGCTGTCCGACGAGCTCGAGGCCATCATCCTCAAGTCGATCGACAAGGATCGCGACCGGCGCTACCAGACCACCGACGAGCTGCTGGTCGACCTCAACGCGCTGCACGACGACCCGACCCACTCGACCCAGCGGGCCCGGATCAGCGGACCGCGCCGGCTCGGGCCGGGCAAGCGCTCGAGCCTGCGGCTGCTGGCGTGGGTCGCGGTGGTCGCCGGCATCGTCGCCGGGGTCGCGGTCACCGTCACGGTGATGATGAAGTCCACCGCGGCCAAGGTCCGGCCCGATCCGAAGCTCGCGCTCGTGGTCGACGCCGGGTCACCGCTGGCGGCGCCGATCGACGCCGGGCCACCGCCGCCCACGCCACCCACGAAGGTGGTGACGATCCGCATCGAGTCCGTGCCCAGCGGCGCGACCCTGTACGATCGCGCGCGCGAGCTCGGGGTGACCCCGTATGACGGCGTCTGGGGGAGTGACGTGGACGTGACCCTGTTCGCGACCCTCGACGGCTACGACGACGCCGAATGCGAGATCCACACCGGGATCGACCAGGGCAAGACCGTGCGGTGTCGGCTGAACAAGGTGAAGCAGGGCCACGAGCGCATCATCAAGCGGCCGCGCAAGCTCGAGCCTGGCAGCGGCAGCGGCTCGGGCTCTGCCGACCCCGGCCCGGCCGGCGGCGGCGACCTCGGCGGCAACCCGTACCATCCCCGGCAACCGTGACCGGCCGGCGCGCGGGTGCGTTCGCGCTGGCCGTGGCGCTCGCGCTGGCGATCGATCCCCTCCCGGCCCGCGCCGACGATCCGGCGGCACCCGACGACGGCTTCCTCGGTCGGTCGCGGGTCGCCCTGGCGATCGACGACTGCCCGCTCGCGCCGGGCCTGACCGACGACCAGCGGCTCGGGGTCGCCGGCGAGCACTACGATCGCGGCGAGGTGCTGTACCTCCAGGGCGACTACGAGGACGCGGCCCGGGAGTTCGTCGCCAGCTACTGCCTCATCCCGGTGGCGCGTGTGCTCAAGGACATCGGCCAGACCTACGAGCGCATGGTCCAGTACGAGCAGGCGGTCGCGTACTTCGAGCGCTACGTGCTCACCTCCGACGATCGCCGGCTCGGCGCGTGCGATCCCGACCCCGCGATCGATCGCAAGAACATGAGCACGCGCATCGAGGTGCTGCGCCGCCTGCCGTCGAAGGTGACGGTGGCGACCGAGCCGCCGGGCTCGACCATCGAGCTGACCACCGACGCCGGCCGGCAAGCGCTCGGCCGCGACGGCGAGGCGCTGCAGGTCGTGGCCGGCACCTACGAGATGACGGTCTCGCACGACGGCTACCAGCCGAAGGTCACCACCATCACCGCCGGCATCGGCCAGCCCTACTCCTTCTCGTTCCGGCTCGACCCTCGCCGGGCCCGCCTGCAACTCCACGCCGTGCCCGGCGACGCCCGCATCTTCGTCGACGGCCGGCTGGCCGGACTCGGCGCCTACGACGGCGACCTCACCCTCGGCAGCCACGACGTCATGGTCGAGGCCGGCGGCCACGTCACCCGCTCGCTCACGGTCGAGCTGGTCGAGGGTGACAACAAGCCGGTCGCGATCGAGCTGGCCGACGTGCCCGGCTCCGGCCGCCGCCACCTCATCGCCGGCAGCGCCGCGCTCGGCGCGTTGCTCGGCCTTGGCACCGGCGGGCTCGGCGGCCAGGGCAGCGGCGGCGCCGGCCTCTTGCTCGGCGGGCTCGGCGGCGGCGTGGCCGGCTACCTGTTCGTGCCCCGGGACGTCACGCTCGGCACCGGCTCGTTCCTGGTCTCGACCAGCCTGGCCGGCGCGCTCAACGGCCTCGCGGTCGGCGGCGTCCTCAACGACACCGACCGCGCGTTCCTCACCGACGACGACACCACCGGCGCCGGCTTCGGCATGATCGGCGGCGCGATCGTCGGGCTCGGGGTCGGCCTGGTGCTCGATCCCCGCTTGCAACCGACCCCGGGCGACGCCGCGCTGTTCAACAGCGGCCTGTCGTGGGGCGCGATCACCGGCGCCCTGTTCGTCCCGATCTTCGACGCGTCGTCGCGCATCCGCTACGCGACCCTGGTCACCGGCCTCGATCTCGGCGTGGTCGCCGGCGGGCTCCTGGCCTCGCGCTACGACATCAGTCGCCGCCGGGTGGTCTTCATCGACCTGGCCGGGGTCGCCGGCATGATCGCCGCGCTGGCCACCGAGTCGGCGGTGTCGGGCGCGACCAACGACAAGGGCTCGGGCGAGCGCTCGGCCAACTACGCGCTGGCCGGCATGGCGGTCGGCCTCGGCCTCGGCACGTTCTTGACCCGCAACCTCGACGTGCCGCGCCTGCCGCGCCTGACCCCGTCGGTCACCCGCGGCCGCGATCCCGTCGGCGGCCACAGCCTGCTGTTCAGCCTCGGCGGCGAGCTCTAACCAGGGTTTGGCGAGGCATACTGCGGGCGATGGTGACCACGACGCATCGGAGCGGGTGCCCGCTCGACTGTCCGGATCTGTGCGGCTTGATCGTGACGGTCGAGGACGGCCGGGTGGTCGAGGTCGACGGCGATCCCGCCAGCGCGTTCACCGACGGCTTCGTGTGCGGCAAGGTCCGCAACGTCGCCGAGCACCTGTACGGCGAGGCGCGGGTGCTCACGCCGATGATCCGGGTCGGGCCCAAGGGCGCGGGCGAGCTGCGGCCGGCGAGCTGGGACCAGGCGCTGGCGCTCATCGTCGAGAAGATCGAGGCGGCGCGGGCCCGCCACGGCGCCGAGGCGATCCTGCCGTTCCACTACGGTGGCTCCAACGGCTGGCTGACCGAGGGCGGCCTGGCCACGCGCTTCTTCCGCCGGCTGGGCGCGAGCCGTTGCCTGCGGACCTTGTGCGCGGCGCCGTCGGGCGAGGCGGTGCGCGGGCTGTACGGCAAGGTGCCGGGGGTCGCGCTCGAGGATTACGCCCACAGCAAGCTGATCGTGCTGTGGGGCGGAAACCCGTCGGCGACCGGCATCCACCTGGTGCCGGTGATCGAGCGCGCGCAGGCGGCCGGCGCGATCCTCGTCGTGGTCGATCCGCGGCGCACGCCGCTGGCGCGCAAGGCCGACCTCCACCTCGCGGTGCGACCGGGCACCGATCTGCCGGTCGCGCTCGCGATCATCGCGGCCCTGTTCGAGCGCGGTCACGCCGACGTCGAGTTCCTCACCGCCCACGCCCGCGGCGTCGACGAGCTGCGGCGCCGGGCCGCGCCGTGGACCCTGGCCCGCGCCGCCGAGGTCGCCGGCCTCGACGTCGCCGACCTCGAGCGCTTCGTCGCGCTGTACGCCGCGGCGTCGCCGGCGGTGATCCGTGCCGGCTGGGGCCTCGAGCGCAACCGCAACGGCGGCTCGGCGGTCGCGGCCGTGCTCGCGCTGCCGGCGGTGGCCGGCAAGCTCGGCGTGCGCGGCGGCGGCTACACCATGTCCAACGGCGACGCCGACTGGACGGTCGGGCCCGAGGCTGGCATCGCCTGCCCCGAGCCGCCGACCCGCGCCATCAACATGGCGCTGCTGGGCGAGGCGCTCGCAACCGCTTCGCCGCCGATCGAGGTGCTGTTCGTCTACAACTGCAACCCGACCCAGACCGTGCCCGATCAGGGCGCGGTGCAGCGCGGGCTGGCGCGCGACGAGCTGTTCACCGTCGTCCACGAGCAGGTGCTCACCGATACCTGCCGCTGGGCCGACGTCGTCCTGCCGGCCACCGCGTTCCTCGAGCACCGCGAGATCCGGCGCGGCTACGGCGCGATGCGGATGTACGACCACGCCGCGGTGGCGATCGCGCCTGGCCTGGCCCGCAGCAACCACGCGCTGTTCGGCGAGCTGCTCCAGCGCATGGGCCTGGTCGAGCCCGGCGACCCGATGACCGAGGACGCGATCGCCGCCGCGATCTTCGCCGATGGCGACGGCGACCGCCTGCGCCGCGAGCTCGACCAGCACGGCGTGGCCGCCCCGGCCCAACCAGCGCCGGTGCTGTTCGTCGACGTCGTGCCCGGCACCGCCGACGGCAAGGTCGACCTGTGCCCGGCCGCGCTCGACGACGCCGCGACCCACGGCCTCTACCACTACCAGCCGGATCCCGGCAGCGCGCGCTACCCCTTGGCCCTGATCTCGCCGGCCATCGCCCAGCAGATCAGCTCGACCTTCGGCCAGCTCCGGCGAGCGCCGGTGGCGGTCGAGCTGGCGAGCGCCGACGCCGCGGCCCGCGGCATCACCGACGGCGCCGACGTCCGGATCTGGAACGACCTCGGCGAAGTGCTGTGTACGGCCCGGCTGTCGCCGCACGTCCGCCCTGGCGTCGCGGTGCTGCCCAAGGGCCTGTGGCGCCACCACACGGCCAACGGCTCGTCGTCGAACGCGCTCATCCCGCAGGGACTCGCCGATCTCGGCGGCGGCCCGGTCTACAACGACGCCCGCGTCGAGATCGCGCCGGTGACTGCGCGTTGACCGGCGACCTTGCAACTGCGGGGCGCACCGTGCATCGATCGGTCATGCACGCTCGGTGGGCCGTGGGCCTGGTCGCCAGTCTGATCGCCGTCGCGCCGGCCGCGGCCGCGCCCAAGGACAAGCGGCTGCCCGGCTTCACCGGCCTGGTCTATCGCGACGTCGCGATGCCGCACGCGTGCGTGAAGCACGCCCGGGTCGTGCGCCAGAGCCGGAAGGGGGACGACGCTGCCCTGGTCGCGCTCCTGACCTGGCCGCGGATCACCGGGCTCGACTTCCCTCCCGACGACGACGCCCGGCGCTCGGCCAGCATGCAGCGGTTCGAGGCCTGGGTGAAGGCGCTGATGGACCAGGCCCAGAAGACGCGCGACCGCCAGCTCGCGGTGGCCCGCGACCCGGCGCGGACCCCGGTCCAGCGGGTCGAGGCCGTCGCCCGGATGGTGGTTGCGCAGGCCCAGGTCGTGGAGCTGTTCCAGTCGATCGACGTGCCACCATCGATCCGCGCGATGCCCGATGCGCAGGACGCCTTCTGCGACGCGCTCGCCGACAAGGCCGCGCCGCTCGCGGGTGAGGTGACCCAGGTCCGCGGCTACTGCGCGAAGGTGATCCGCGACGGCAAGATCGGCCCGGGCTGGTGGACCGCGGTGTGCGCGCTGCCGGACGAGCCCGAGGGCGACCGCGGCGTGCAAGGTGGGGAGGTCCGTGGCGTGGAAGGCGGCGTGGAAGGCGGCGTGATCGGCGGGGTGGACACGGCGCCACCACCCCCTCCGCCACCGCCACCGCCGCCCGCGCGGCCGATGAACATCGCGCCCACGGCCTTCGAGGCGCAGCGGATCGCCGGCGACAAGGCGATCCCGCCCGACGATGCCACCCGGGCCGCGATCGCCGCCGACGGCACGCGCCGGGTGCAGGTCGTGGTCAAGCTCTGCATCGACGACGCCGGCGCGGTCGCGGTCGTGACCGTGCTGAAGTCGTCGGGCTACCCGGCCTACGACGCGGCCATCCGCTCGACGATCCGCGCGACCTGGCGCTTCCGCCCGTTCATGGTCAACGGCGCCAGCGCCGCGGTGTGCAGCGCCGTGACCTTCATCTACACCCAGGTCTGATCCTGAGCCCGAGGATCCGAGCGCAGCTCGGGCCGGGCTTGAATGTCGAGATCGGACCGGCACTCCTGTGTCGGCCCGATCGATCGATCACACAGGGTTGATTCTTGGCAACCTTGTGAGCCGCTGGTCAGGCCGTGGCCGCGCGCTATGAACCGGGATGATCCCGCTGTCCGTGCTCGACCTCGCCCCGATCGTCGCCGGCGGCGACGCCGCGGGGGCGCTGCGCAACTCGCGCGACCTGGCCCAGCACGCCGAGCGCTGGGGCTATCGCCGGTTCTGGCTGGCCGAGCACCACAGCATGCCGGGGGTCGCGAGCGCGGCGACCGC
>JAYVSF010000780.1:0-5189 GCA_043775605.1 Myxococcales bacterium | reverse complement strand
TGCGACGCGACCCGGGTCAGCTTGTCGTAGGTCCATGTCGACGTGAAGTTCCGCCAGGGGCCGTAGGTGCCGAAGCCGCTGAGCACGGCGGAGCGGGTCAGCACCATCCCCGCGACATTGCGCGTCTGCGCGGCGAGCACGCGCGCCGGCGTCCCGGCTGGCGCCGTGGCAGGCAGCCACGACATCGTCGCCGGCAGCCCGCGATCGTCGTAGTCGATGCGCGACCGCGTCGTGTCGTCGGGATGGCCGACCGCGTGGTCGGGGTACACCTGCTCGACGATGCGGCCTCCGGGACCGAACGTCGCCTTGCTCACCCGCGTGTCCGCGACCCCGCCAACGTTGAACTGCCGGGTGGTCGAGACCGTGTTGTCCTCGGCGTCGTACGCGTACGAGGTCGTCAGCCGGCCGTCCGGCATCGTCGCCGCGCACAGCCGGCCGAGCCCGTTGGTGCACGTATCGTACGTGTAGCCGACCGTGCCGATGCCGAGGACGTGCTTATCGTCAGTCGACAGCTCGCGGCCGCCGACGTCGCGCGACACCAGGCGGTCGACCGCGTCGTAGTGCGAGGTGGTCTTGTACTCCTCGACGAGCAAGCTGCCCGGGGGCGGCGGCAGCTCCTCCTTCACCAGGTTGCCGTGATGGTCGTACGTGTACTTCCAGGTCCGGCCGGCGCGGTCGATCTGGATCCGCTGGCCGAGGTAGTCGTGGGTCAGGACGGTGACGACGCCGTCGGGGTTCTCGATCCGCGACACCTGATCATGCGCGTCGTACTGGTAGTGCGTCGACGCATACGTGCCCGCGCCGGCGAAGCTGGTGTACTCGCGGACCTCGGCCAGACGGCCGAAGTGGTCGTTGATGAGCACCCTCCGCGCCATCGGCCCGCCCTGACCGCCGGCGACCTCGTCGCTCTGCGTCGTCAGTCCGTCGTACGACATCGTGACGCCGCTCGCCGCGCCGCTGATCGCGGGCCGCACCATGGACGTCGGCCGCCCGAGGCTGTCGTAGTCGTAGCTGTAGGCGACCGTGTTGGCGAAGCCAGCCGCGACCGACGGATCCGGGACCCGCACGGTCACCAGGTCTCCGCGAAGATCGTAGTCGTAGGTCGTGACGGCGTCGGGCCCGGTGGCGGCGGTCTTCACCCGGATCTCGACCGGCCGGCCCTGGCTGTCGAGCCGCGTCTCCTCGCGCGTCCAGCGCGGCGTGGTCCCGTAGTTGATCAGGTTCTGGACGACCACGCTCGGCCGCCCGTAGGCGATCTCATCGAGGTACGCGGTCTGAGACACTTGCGTCTTCACCCAGGGCCCCGCGCCCGTGTCGTGATTCACATACGACGCGAGCGGTCGGCCGAGGCCGTCGACGCCGGTCCAGGTCTTCGCGACGTTCGCGCCGACGCGGTTGGGGCCCTCGGACCAGAGCTTGGCGCCGGTGCCGGGCTCGTACGCGGCGGTGACGACCTGGCCGACCTCGTTGGTCACCGAAGTCACGAACCGCCCGGTCGCGTCGTAGTCGACGTGCCGCATGAGCCCGTTGGGCGGGTCGGGATCCGCCGGCTGCTGGAGCGGACGAAGCTCGGTCCGCTTCAGCCCGAGCGCGTCGTACTTGAACGTGGTCTCGGCAGGGTGGAACAGGTCAGGGCCGGCGCCCGTCCCGAAGTACTGCGCGTGCTTGACGACGTGGCGCCAGCCTTCGTCGAACGTGTCCATCGTGAAGTTGGTCCAGGCGTCGTGGGCCGGCACGCCATCGATTGCCACGAACGCGTAGTGCGACTCCGGTTGCAGCCGGTAGGTCGTCGCGTCGCTCTCGAGGTGGAAGCCCTCGAACGTTCGCCGGTCGCCGGCGTCGTAGCCAGGCCCGTCCATCGTGTACTCGCCCATCACCACCCACAGCTGGCCGCCCATCGGCGACCAACACGGCCACGTCGTCGTGCGGCCCGCGTGCGCCGCCTTGCATGCCACCTCGCTCTGATCGTTGCTGCACGTCCACGAGTACTCGGCCGCGGCGTGGAACGTCTTGATCGCGCCGCCGAACAGCGTGAGCTGCATCCACAGCGTCTCGCTGATCGTGCGCGGATGGTCGGGGTCTCCGCTCCCGAACTTCTTGCTGGCCTTGAGCCGGCCGCTCCAGTCGACGTCGAACCCGTACGTGTCCAGCTGGCGCGCTCCCGACGGCAGCGTCGTCGACACCGCGTCGAACCCACGGAAACCCCAGCGGCCGGTGTCGTCCGGCTTCCACGCCGGATATTTGTACGCGTAGCTCGTGGTCGCGGTGTCGCCCGCGTCCCACAGGTCGGACGTCGTCATGCTGGCAACGACCCACTGGGTGTGCGGCATCGCCTTGTGCGACGCGGCGTCCTGCGTGACGGTGGTCGCGTCGGTGGTTGCCGCGTAGTTGATGGTCGTCGTGCCGCCGCGGCCGTTGTCGATCGCCTTGAGCAGGCGCAGCGGCTGGCGGTCGCTGTCGCGGTAGACGGTCCCGTCTCTCGTCCAGGCCTCGGGCAGGCCATCGCCGTCGAGGTCGACGAGGTCGCGGGTCGTCTCCCAGCGCAGACCAGCGATGTGACCAGGTACCCCCGTCTCCACGTATGCGCGCGACTCCTGGCGCAACGCCTCCTGCCAGACGGTCGACAGTGCCGTCGTCGGCAGGAAGCCGCCACCGCCGTTCATCCGAACCGTCGCGGGGGCCCACTGAGGCGTGGTCGCCCCGCCTGCGTCGGTGCGCGCGGTGTGGTAGGCGTCAGGCCGACCGTCGGAGTCGATATCGATCAGTCGCGCGCGGCTGGTGCGAGTGCCCGTCTTCACCTCGCCGCCGCCGGTCCACTCCGAGGCGTCAACCAGCGAGCGCGACACGTAGCGCACGTCCGAGTTCAGGTCGAGCCGCGGTCCGGTCGGCGTGTTGTTGGCAAGGCCAAACTCGAACTGGACGCCGTCGCCCTGTAGCAGGCGCAGCGCGGCGTGGTCCTCGGGGTTGAGGTCGCGCGGCCCGTCGGGATGCGAGTCGAACTGAGCGTTGGCGGTCTTCCACACGTAGTCAGGCGTTCCGTCGCCGGTCAGATCGACGACCGTGCTGACGCCGACGTTGTCGATGTCGTCGGGCGCCGGCGAACCCGTGCGCGGCCGCGAGGCCGACCCGCTCACAGGGGCGTCGCCACCAGTCGCCCAGAAGTACATGGCAGGCAGATCGGGTCCGGCTTGACCGGGCGCGCCGGACACGAAGCCGCCGGTTCCATCGCCCGGGTAGATGCCCCAGGCCCTCGGCACCTCGGTGGTGGGATTGTTCGCGTCGGTGTACGTCCGGCCCCGCACCACGGCGTCGGCGATCCCGTCACCGTCGACGTCGAGAATGCCGTGGTTGGTCGCCGCCACCTCGCCACCGAACGATGAGTCGCCAGAGTCCGACTCGAGGGGGATGGGCTGGTAGACGATGCGCGGCGTGAGGCCGACCAGGCCCGCGAGCGCGCCATCGCCGAGGTTGTCGTAGATCATCCACGGATAGCGACCGCAGCGCCGCTGCGGCACCGTCGGAATGGCACCGCAGTTGGTCGGCGGAGTTGGCGGGGACGTGGCCATGCTGAGACAGGCCGTCCGGTCTTCGTGCAGGGGCGACGAGAACTGGCCGTCGCAGCCAGGGAACGCACTCGGGAACGGACGCTTGTAGTTCGCACCCGATGCGCACTGATGCTGGCAGTCGGCGAGACAGGCGGCGTCGGACGGCGAGCACGGCCGGCCGGTCGTGCAGGTGTCGACGCAGGTGGGCGTCGCGAGCTGGCTGGCCCACGCCACCACGAGGTCGCAGCTCGCCCGCGGGGCCGTGGCCAGACACGTCGACAGCGCCGCCGGTGCGATGCGACACGTGCCAGCCGCCGTGCCGACCGGACAGGTCGTGATCTGCGCGAAGCAGGTCGCCTCGGGCACCAGGCACGAGGCGGTGTCCTGGCTCGTGCACGACGGCCACGCGCCGAAGAACCCTTGCTGGTTCGCGTCGAACGGTCCGCGGCTGTGGACCGCGGTCACCAGGTCGAGCAGGCCGTCGTGGTTCTGGTCGAGCCATCGGTACGCCAGCATGGTGTGCGCGTCGGCGCAGCCCTGCATGGTCGTGTTGGTGTACTCGGTGTACTGCCCGCTCAACGCGCACCACTCGTTCTGGCCGCGAGTCCCGGTCTTCCAAGGCAATCGCGGCAACGGCAGGGGCGGCTTCGGCGGGGCGAAGGTGGGCAGGCCGTTCCCGACGCGGCCGAGGTTCTTCCGCCACGTAAACGTGCACTGGTCGTGGTCGACCATGGACAGCTGATCCTGGAGCCCGTCGCCATCGAGGTCGAGGAGCATGGACTCGACGCTCGGCCACTCGCCGTCGCGGGTTCCCCAGCCCAGGTCGACGCCGCCGACGACCGGCTGGTCGAAGGTGCGTTCGAGCCGGTTGTAGCCGAAGGTCACCGGCGGCAGCGTCACCTTCGGCGCGGCGGAGCCCTCGGCGGTCTCCGCGATCTGCTGCAACTGGAGGAACGGCCCGTGCTTGCCATCGCAGGCCTCGGCCGCAGGATCGTAGGAGAGGGAGATCACCCGGGTATGGAGGGCGGGGCTGGGGACGCCCGGGGCGAAGGCCGTGGCCCGGATCCGATCGAGGCGAACGCCGCCACGGGTGATGTTGAGTCGACGGTCGTTGACCTCCCCGAACCCGATGGCGTTGTTGACGCCCGCGCAGACCGGTAGGGGACTCCAGTCGAAGTCGACCCGCGCGAACTCGGGCAGGCCAGCCTGAGGATTCGACGTGTAGCGGATCTCGAGGATCCGCGCGCCGTCCCACTGGTACTCGACGGTGTTGCCGTAGCTGTCGACGGACTTCGTCAGCGGGCTCCAGCGGTCGCTCGCGCCGGGCGCGAGGTCGTGGTCACCGAAGTAGTGAGTGACGCCGCTGTGCGAGCGAACGCGCCATCGGTACGGCGCATCGGCTGGCATGCGTTCGTAGCGGTCGAAGGACGGGTCGTTCTGGGCGCGATACGTGGCCAGCGCGTCCGCCGCGAGGCCCGTCGGCTCGTTCACATTGATGAGGGGCCGCTCGCCAGCCAAGGACGACACGAAGCGCTCTCGCTGCCAGTCCGGCGCGCCGGCGGGCGGGCTGGTCTGGAGCAGCCATGACGTCGACGTGTCGCGTCGGATCTCGGGGATCGACAGTGACCAGCCGGCGGCGATGCC
>JAYVSF010000779.1:0-19770 GCA_043775605.1 Myxococcales bacterium | reverse complement strand
TCGATGACACAGGGTTGGTTTCTGCCAACCCTGTGAGGCTCCGAGCGCAGCTCGGGCCGGGGTCGGCCTGTCGAGATCGGACCGGCACTCCGGTGCCGGCCCGATCTGTACGGAATCAGAGTCGAGGGTTGGCCGTCGCGCGCGGGCGATCGTTCCGAAACCCTATTGTTGCCAACCCTCTCAGTGGGCAAGCTGCGGGTGCGCGGCGGGCGTCAGCGCGGCGCGCATCTCGATCGCCAGACGGCGATCGCGGATCTGGCCGTGGAACGTCAGGTCGGTGAACCCGGCGTCGGCCCACGCGGTGATCGGCCCGTGGCTCATCTGCTCGACGAAGCGGCGCCCGAAGTCGAGCGCGAACACCTCGCGCGGGCCCGGCCCGGTCGCCATCAGCGCGCTCAGCGCCGCGGCCGCGCCCTGGCCACCACCGCCACCAACCCCGAGCGCGTCGACGCCGCCCATGAACACCGCGCCGGGCAGGGTGAGCTGCTCGGCGGGCGCCGGCGGCTGCGGGCGCAGCGGCAACAGGGTGCGCAGCGCGGCCCACAGCGCCTGGAGATCGTGGGCGGCGAGCGCGGCGACGATGGTCGGGCCGACCGGGTCGTAGGTCATCACCGCGGCGTCGACCAGCGCGACCGGGGCCGGATCGAGCGCCCGATGCAGGGTTGCGACCGTGTCGCCGGCGCTACCGCAGGCGGTGGCGGTGCGATCGAACGCCGTGAACCACGGCTCGCTGACCTCGATCAGGGTCCGGACGCCGACCCCGAACCCGAGCCGGAAGCCGTCGCCGTCGGCGGGCCAGCGCGGGATGGCGCGCAGCTCGCGGGTCAGGCGATCGGCGGTGCGCTCGGCGACGTCGATCAGCACCACCGCCTCGAACGCGTCGGCGCCCGGCACCCAGGCGGCGGCCAGCGCCGGCGTGGCCGCGAGCAGCTCGACGCCGGTCGCCGCGCACGGCTTGAAGCTCGCCATCCAGGCGGGCGAGCGCGCGACGACCTGGCCGAACGCCGCCGCCAGGCGCGCCGGGTACAGCGCGACGCTGAAGTGCGCGTCGGATCGGCGGTCGGGGTAGGCCGCCGCCACGATCGCCGCCGGATCGAAGCGCGGGCCCGGCGGCGCGGTCGCCATCACGTGCTCGAGCAGCCGGTCGGGCTCGCCGGTGACCGCGGCCACCGCCTCGTGGTCGTCGAGCCGCAGCAGCAGCCACAGCGGAAAGCCCGGGAGCGGCAGCTCGATGCGATAGTACCGGCGGCCCTTCCATGACGCCGTGGTCAGCGGGAAGCCGCTGGTGGCGGCGGCCTGCTCGAGGGTGGCGCGCAGCCGGGCGCCATCGAGCGTAGCGCGGACGACGGGGCTGAGGCCGAGGCCGTAGGCGACCATGACGCTGTCGCCCTCGTGCCAGCCGACCGACTCGCTGAATGACCCGCTGACCATGAGGTCGATCAGCGCCGCCACGAACGCGGTCCCGGCGCCGGCCTTGGGGTCGAGGCTGGCGCGCAGGCCGCGCAGCGCGGCGGCGGTCTGGGCCGGGTTGCCGAACCGACCGGCGAGGCCGGCGTAGCGGTCGCGCATGATCACGAAGCTGGCGTCGGGCGGCACGAACGCCAGCAGCCGGTCGCCGGGATCGACCGCGGCCGCGCCCGCGAGCGGTGCCGGCGCCGACGCGTGGGTCGATCCGCCGCAACCGAGCCCGAGCCCGAGCCCGAGTGCGAGCGTGACCGCGGCGCTGGCTCTCACTCCTCGCCTCCGCCCATCGCGGCCGCGGCGGCGATGTCAGCGGCGCCGATCTTCGACGGATCGAAGGCGCGGGCGCCGTCGATCATCCGGGCCAGGGCCATCCGCGCAGTCTACACGCGAACCCGGCGCCGGCGGCGACCGACGGTCACGGCCAGCAGCCCGAGCAGCGCGCCGCCCGCGCCACCACCGCCGCCGGCCTGGCAGCAGCCGGTGCCCTCGCAGTCGGTGCTGCCGACCGCGCACGCGACCACCGCGCCGTGGACGAAGACGTGGCTGGTGATCGTCGCCCGGGCGCCGGCGACGTACAGCTCGATCCGGTAGCGCTCGAGGCTGCCGCTGACCGGCCGGGCGAAATGCGCCGCGCCGCCGGTGACCGTCGTTGCCGCGACCAGCGCGCCGTCCTTCCACAGCTCGGCGTTGGCGCCCTCCGCGGCGGTGCCCGTGACCGTGGCGACCAGCTCGACCGCCAGCGGGCCGTCGAGGGTGTCGCCGATCGCCGCGGTGCGGGCATGATCGTCGGCGTCGACCGCGGTCAGCTCGACCATCGGGTCGTCGCTACCATGCAGCTTGACCACGGTGCGGCCGGCCTTCACCGCGGCGATCAGCGCGGCCTCGGACAGCTCGTCGGCGAGGACCATCGTGGTCGGGCTGCCGATCCGCGCCGCGCCGGCGCCGGTGTCGCGGCCGGCCCGGTGATCGTCGCTGCCGCCGATCGCCGCCAGGCGGTGACCGCGATCGAGCTGGGTGTCCCACAGCAGGATCGAGCGCGGGGTGAAGACCGAGTCGGTGAGCGCGGTGTTGCCGGTCTGGAGCTCGAGGCCGGCGATCTGATCCCACGGGGTGTCGGCGTGGGTCCAAGCGCAGCCGATGCACGCGTCGCCGAGGTCGAGCGCGGGGTGGTTGATGATCAAGGCGCCGCCCTGGGCAAGGACGGCGGCGGCGATGGTCGGGGCCCCGACCCCGCCCTGCCCGACCCGGTGATCGACGTAGCTGGCGAGGCCGACGCCGTTGGCGTGGCCGTGGTAGGTCGTGATCTCGGCGCCGCGGACCAGCAAGAGATCGTCGACGCCGACCTGGCGCGCGGCCAGCCGCGGCACCTGCGCGCTGGTGTTGTGATCGGAGATCACGACGAAGTCGAGGCCGCGCTGGTGGCCGAGATCGACGATCTGATCGAGGGTGGCACCGGCGTCGCCCGAGTCCTGGGAGTGGACGTGGAAGTCGCCGGCGTACCAGCGGCGCGCGTGCTCGAGCACGACCGGCGTCCAGGCCGCCCGCGGACCGGGCGTGAGGGTCGCGGCGTCGCGCAGCTCGACGTCGATCGTGTAGTGGCCGGCGACCCCGCCGAGCTGGGCCTTGCCGATGACGACGGTCCAGGTGCCGGGCGCGATCGGCCCGGCCAGGTAGCCGCGCGACGACTCGGCGACGCCGATCACCGCCGCGTCGGTCAGCCCGCCACCCCAGCCGCGGAAGCCGGCGGGGCTCCACACCCCCCAGTCGAGGATCTGGCTGGCCGAGCCGTCGTCGTGGGCGACCTGCAGCTCGACGGTGCCGGCCGGGACCGCGAACGGCACCAGGAGATAGTCGCCGCCGGCCACCGGGACGTCGCCGGTGAGGTGGAGGGTCGTGATCACCGCGAGCAAGGACAGCACCGGGGTATGCTACCGCCGCGCAGCGACGGCGCGGTGTATGTTCCCGGCATGAAGGTCGAACGCGGCTACCGCTCCAAGGACGTCGAAGATGGCCGCGGCGAGGCGGCGCCCAAGGGCGGCGGCGGCGGCAGCGCGCTCAAGGTCGCCGGTGGCGGCGGCGCGCTGGTCGTGGTGCTCGCGCTGATCGCCCAGGTGTTCGGCGTCGATCTCGGACTCGGCGGCGGCGGCAGCAGCAGCGCGCCGACCACGACCGGCCCGCAGCAGCCCGCCGGTCCGAGCCCGGCCGCCGGCCAGGCACCCCAGGCGCTGCCGACGGGCAAGGCCGATCCCGAGGCCGACCTGGTCGACCTCGTCAACCAGGTCACCGACGACATCCAGAACGTGTTCGCCGCGCAGTTCAAGGCCGAGGGTCAGGAGTACCGGCGGGCCAAGCTGCGCCTGTTCCGCGAGGCGATCGACACCGGCTGCGGCTTCTCCGACAAGCAGATCGGCCCGTTCTACTGCCCCCCCGACGAGAAGGCCTACATCGATCTCTCGTTCTACGACGATCTGCGCAAGGAGCTCGGCGCGCCCGGCGACTTCGCCGAGGCCTACGTCATCGCCCACGAGTTCGGCCACCACGTCCAGAACCTGCTCGGCATCGATCAGGACGTCGCCGAGAAGGTCGCGAAGAACAAGAAGCTGGCGAACCCGCTGTCGGTCAAGCAGGAGCTGCAGGCCGACTGCTTCGCCGGGGTCTGGGCCGCGCACGCCGACAAGAAGCTGCAGATCGACACCTCCGACATCCAGGAGGCGATGACCGCGGCCGCCGCGATCGGCGACGACCGCCTGCAGAAGATGGGCGGCGGGGTGGTCGACCCGCGGTCGTTCACCCACGGCTCGTCGGCGCAGCGGGTGAAGTGGTTCAAGATCGGCCAGCAGGAGGGCGTGCTCGGCGCCTGCGACACGTTCTCGGCCAAGGACCTGTAGGCCTTCGAGCCGGCGTGGCGTCAGCGGAACTGCGCGACGTCGAGGCCGTGCAGCTCGAGCCAGCGGTAGACCTGCTTGCGCGAACGGCGCATCGCGCGGGCGACGTTGGCGACCACGCCATGGTGGGTGCGGAGCAGCTCCTCGAGCTCGGCGCGGCCCGGCGGCGGCGCGAGCTCGTCGTGGTCGGGGAGCTCGGCGGGCGTGGCCCGCGGCACCGACAGCGCGGGTGACGACACCGCCGGTCGCGGTGGCGACAGCGCCGGCGATGACACCGACGTCCGCGGCGCGGCGAGCAGCTCGCGGACCAGCTCGAGGTCGTAGGGCGCGGCGCCGACGCCGTCGAGGCGGATGCGGGCGGCCAGGGCCTGGACCTCGCGCACGTTGAACGGAAAGCGATGGCCGAGCAGCGCCTCGACCAGCGGCGGGCCGAGCCGGGCGGCGGGCTCGCCGAGGGCGTGGATCAGCAAGGCCAGGATGTCCTCGCGCCGGGCCCGCAGCGGCGGGATCGGCAGGGTGTACTCGGCCAGCCGCGCGAACAGGTCGGCGCGGAAGCGCTGGGCCGTGACCTCGCGGCGGAGATCGCGGTTGGTGGCGGCGACCACGCGCACGTCGCACGCGACCGGGTGGGTGGCGCCGACCGGCAGCACCATCCGGTCCTGGAGGAACCGCAAGAGCTTGGGCTGGAGCGCGGGCGGCAACTCGCCGACCTCGTCGAGGAACAGGGTCCCGCCCTCGGCGGCGCGGACCAGGCCCGGCCGGGCGACGCCGCCGGTGAAGGTCCCGGCGAGCTGGCCGAACAGCTGGCTCTCGGCGAGCGACTCGGGGATCGCCGCGCAGTTGACGGCGACGAACGGGCCGTCGGCGCGGCTGCGATCGTGGAGCGCGCGGGCCACCAGCTCCTTGCCGCAGCCGGTCTCGGCCAGGATCAGCACGGTGGTCGTGCCCGGCGCGACCCGCGCGATCGCCGACCGCACCGCCGCCATCGCCGGCCCACTGCCGACCAGCGCCGGCACCGCGGCGTCGGGCTCGTCGTCGAGCTGATCGCGCACGATCAGGTACGAGTCGCCGATCGCGAGGACGTCGCCGTCGGCCAGCACCGCCTCGCTGACCCGGGCGCCGTTGACCAGCGTGCCGTTGCGGCTGCGCTCGTCGACGACCCGGAGCGCGCCGGTCGGGCTGGCGTGGAGGGTCGCGTGGTGGCGCGAGGCCTTGCGATCGCGGGCCAGCACGATGCCGCGCACGACCTCGCGGCCGATCGGGGTCGCGCCCCGCAGCGGCCCGAACACCGTCGGCGGCAGCAGCACGGTGTCGCCGGAGTAGACCAGGTGCAGGCGCGGCCGGCGCGCGAGGGCGACGGCGACCGCCGGGGTCTTCTGCTCGGTGGTGGCCACGCCTCGCCAATCTACCGCGCGGCCGGCGCCGGCGGCGAACCGCGGACCGTGGCCGTCCGCCATCACAACGTGAACAGCCGGCCGGTGCCGTCGGCGTAGCCGGCGAAGAGCCGGGTGCCATCGGGCGAGAAGGTCACGGCGAAGGCCTCGGGGTGGCGGGCCTGGCCGCCGTCGGCGAGCCCGAGTTCGCGCAGGAGCCGCCCGCTGGTCGCGTCGGCCGGGCCCGGGCGCCGCCGCCGCTGACCAGCGTCGTCACCTGGTAGCCGCGGCCGGCGAGCAGGTCGCGGAGCCGGGTCGCGTCGGCCACGCAGAACGGCAGGTGCAGCGCCGGCGTGGCGTAGTCGTCGATGCCGACCACCAGCGCGTGGCGGCGGCGCACGCCGTCACCGCCGCCCGGCAGCCGGACGTTGACCTCGTCGGCCTCGTCGGTCACAGCGTGAACAGCCTGCCCGAGCCGTCGGCGTACCCGACGAACAGCTGGGTGCCGTCGGGCGAGAAGCAGGCGGTGAGGGCCGCGGGAGCGGCGCTGCCGGCCGCGCCGTCGACGGTGAGCTGGCGCCCGGGCCGGCCGCCGGGAGCGGCGAACAGGCGGGCCACGCCGTCGACGCTCGCCGTTGCGATCCGGCGGCCGTCGGCGCCGTAGGCGATCGCGGTCACCGCCGCCGCGTGCCCGGCCAGCGCGATCGACGGCCCGCCTCCGAGATCCCATAGCCGCGGCTGCTCGCGCGCCGTGCCCGGCGGTGGCGCGCCACCGCCCGCGACGAGGTAGCGACCGTCGGGCGACACCGCGACCGCCGTCACCGGCCCGCGCAGGCGACCGATGACCAGCGTCTCGTCGGTGGTGCCGTTCCACCACCACACCGTGCCGTCGACGCCCCCGGCCACGAACCCGCCGGGGCCAGCGGCGACCGTGAGCACCGCGTCGGGCAGCGGGCGGTGGTCGAGCTTCGACACCACGATGTCCTTGATGTGCTGGACCACGACGCCGGCGCGGGTGGCGGCGATCCGGCCCGTGCCGGTGTCGGTCCACGCCAGCGCGGTGATGCCGGCGGTGAACCGGTTGTCGGGCGGCAGCTGGGTCGCGCTCGCGAGGATCCAGGTGCGGGCCATGCCGTCGTCGGAGCCGCTGGCCACGAAGTCGGCGCGCGAGCACGCGACCGCGCGGACCGGTGCCTCGTGGCGCATGGTCGCCAGCACCTGGGCGCCGATGCCCGGGTCCCACAGCCGGACGCCGCCGTCCTCGCAGCCGGTGATCAGGCGGAGGCCGTCGCGCGAGAACGCGGCGCTGGTGATCGCCGCCGGGTGACGGGGCGCCAGCGCGACGTGATCGCGCGCCGGCAACAGCTGGAGGTCGGCGACCTCGAGCCGCAGCACCGGCCGCTGCTGCGCCAGCTTGAGCTTGCCCTCGGGGCTCGACCGCCAGCGCGCGACCCCGGCCTGGACGTGGCGGGCCAGCGCGCTGAAACGCAGCCCACCGTCGGGATCGGCGGCCGCGCCGGCGAGGCCGTCGATCAGGCAGCGGCTGAAGATCCCGCCGCTGGCGGCGTCCTGCGTGATCTGCCCGCTGGTGCTGCCGGCCAGCAGCGCGAAGCCGCCGCCGCCCGCGTCACCGTGGCTGGCCGATTCGCCGATCGTCGGATCGAGGCCGAGGCCGATGTGGCAGACGTCGAGGAAGATCGCGACCCAGCGCGCCCGACCGCGCAGCCGCGCGAGCAGGTCGGCCAGCGGCAGGCCCCCGGCGACCACGCCGGCGTCGCCCGCGGGGGTGTCGGCGAGGAGCAGGTACGGGCGGCCGTCGAGCCGCTGGCCGTGGCACGCGACATAGACGATGACCAGATCGTCCTCATCGGACGCCGCGGTCACCTCGTCGAGCGCCGCCCGCACCGCGGCCCGGGTCGGCGCCACCGGCGCACCCGGCCCATCGTGGAGCTCGGTGACCTCGAAGCCACGCGCCACGAGGACCTCGGCCATGGCGCGCGCATCGGCGGCGCAGAAGCCGAGCGCGGGCGTCGGCGGCAGGTAGCGATCGACGCCGACCACGAGCGCGCGCCGGCGCTCGACACCGTCGCCGCGTCGTCCCGAGATCGCTGGTGGAGCGGTGCCCATGGTCGCGCTCACAGCTCGAAGATCCGGCCGCGGCCGTCGCCGTAGCCCGCGAACAGACGCCGGCCGTCGGGCGCGAACGCCAGCGACCACACCTCGGCGTGGTGGGGCTGGCCGGCGACGGCGACGGTCAGCTCGCGCAGACAGCGGGCGTCGGCCACCGACCACAGCCGGACGATGCCGTCGTGACCGCCGCTCGCCAGCCGGGCGCCGTCGGGCGAGAACGCCAGCGCCGCCACCGACCCGCGATGACCGCCCAGCGTGAACGACGCGCCGGTGGTCGGCTGCCACAGCCGGACCTCGGTAGCCCCGGTCGGCGTCGGTGCGTGCGCGGCGCCGCTGGCCGCGACCCACCGGCCGTCGGGCGACGGCACCAGGGTCCACAACGCCACCGCGTGCCGCCCGACCAGCGTCGCGGTGCCGGTGCGCGCGCGCCACAGCAAGAGCTCACCGCCGGAGCCGCCGGTCACGAACCGGCCCGGGGCGCGGAGGTAGGCGGCGGACAGCGGGATGTGGCCGCGCCGTTTCAGCAGGCGCGTGCCACGCGCGGCGCGGAGCCAGATGCCGCGGCGAAAGGTGACCTTGTCGGTAAGCCTCGCCGCCTCGGCCATGTCGACGATCGTGTCGTCAGCGACGCCGAGCACGGCCTCCGCGAACGGCGCGAGCAGCCCACCGTCGGCGGTCGGCGACCACGCCACCCTGGTGATCGACGTCGCGAGCGGCGGGGGCGCCGGGGTCAACACGGTGCCACGGGCGACGTCCCAGACCTGGATCATGCCGTCGTCCGACGCGCTCTGCACGCGCCGGCCATCGCGCGAGAACGCAACGCCGCACACCGCGGTCCCGTGCGCCATCGGTTCGTGCCGCAGCGCACCGGTGCGCGCGTCCCACAGCCGGACCGCGTGGTCGTCGCAGCCGGTGACCAGCCAGCGACCGTCGGGCGAGAACGCGGCGCAGCCGAGCTTCGCTGGCAGCATCGTGGCCAGGTCGCGGTAGAGGTGGGCCGGCACCAGCGGCGGATCGGCGATCTCGAGCCGCACCACCGGGGTCGGGCGAGCCCGGTCCCGCGGGTCGGCGGGGCGAGGCGACGCGCGGGCCAGCCCGTCCTGGACGTACCGGGCCAGCGCGCTGAAGGCGATCGTACCGTCGGGCGCAGCCGCGGCGCCGGCCAGCCCGAGGGCGAGGCGCTCGCTGAACCGCGGCTCGGTCACTGCGCTCCGGCGGCCGGTGGCCAGCAACGCGAACCCGCCATCGCGCTCATCGTTGTGCGCGGCGACGTCGGCCGTCGCCGGATCGAGACCGGGGCCGAGGCCGTCGACGTCGAGGAAGATCGCGACCCAGCGCGGCGCCCCCTGGAGCTCGGCCAGGAGCGTCGCGAGCGGCAACCCGCCCCGGAGGACCCCGCCGACATCGGCCGGCGTGTCGGCCATGATCAGGGTGGCGCGACCGTCGATCAGCCGGCTGCGGCCGGCCACGTACACGACGACGACGTGGTCCTCGCGCGCGGACCGCATCGTGGCTCGGACCGCGGCCAGCACCGCGGCCCGGGTCGGCCGCGTCGTCGAGGCGCGCCCGTCGGGCAGCGCCCGCACCCGGTAGCCGCGCGCCCGCAGGACCGCCGCGATCCCGGCCGCGTCGGCGGCGCAGCTCGAGCCGCCCGGCGCTGGATCGTGGTCATGGTCGACGCCGACCACGACGGCGTGATGACCGCGCACCTGGTCGGCCCGCAGCGGGACCTTGACGTTGACCTCGGCCGGCATCGCGACGGGTCCGCCGCTCAGCTGAACGGCGGCTTGGTCGAGCTCGGCGGCGGCTCGTGGCCGCCGATCAGCGCGACCAGGTCGGCGCGGGTGAGCAGGAGGTCGGAGGCGAGCAGGTGCAGCGTGCCCTCGACGATCGCGCGCTGCCAGCCGGTGGCGGCCGGGACCCGGGTGGCGCCTGCGCCGTCGACCACGTGCACGAGCACGATGTGACCGGAGGCGGCCTCCTTCTGGATCAGGTACAGGAAGCGCCGGGTCGGCGGCGCGACCGGCGCGAGCGCGAACAAGGTCGGCGGGCCGACCACGATCTCGTCGGTGGCTTCGGTGTAGGTCGTCGGCCCGGTCGAGGCGCGCACGATCAGCGAGTACGCGATCGCCTCGCTGGCGGCAATGATCTCGGCGACCGACGGGCTGGCGACCGCCGCCGACTTCGCGCTCGGCTTTGCTGCGGGCTTCGCAGCCGCGGGCTTCGCAGGCGCCGGCTTCGCGGGTGCGGGCTTCGCGGGCGCGGCTGCGGGCTTCGCGGGCGCGGGCGCGGGCGCGGCCTTCGCGGGCGCGGCCTTCGCAGGCGCCGGCTTCGCAGGCGGCTTGGTCGGCGTCTTCGACCCGGAACCCGACGTGGACTTGGACGTTGCCATCGATCGCTCTCCTTGGCGTGCTTGCTAGCGGTGTGCGCAGCGGAACCCGACCGCTTCGAGTGCGGCCGTCCGCTTCTGGCGACTGCGCGTGGTGGTGCGCGAGGCCCAGGCCACGGTCGGGAACGACCCGCCGCGGTAGATCCGGAAGTCGTCGGCCAGCGAGATGCTGTCGTCGCGCGCCAGCGGATCGCGGCACGCGCCACAGTCACCGTACGGCCCGAGGAACTGGTCCTGGACCCACTCGGCCGCATTGCCGCCGAGGTCGCGCAGGCCCGTGGACGTGACGTCCTGCGTCGACGTCCCGACCGCGGCGAACCCCGCCGGCTGCGCCGGGCAACCGCGCGGGTCGCCGCGCCCAAACACCACGCCGTCGCAGCGGGGCGGCTCGGCCCCCCACGGGAATCGCCGACGCTCGGGGCCGCGCGCGGCCAGCTCCCACTCGGCCTCGGTCGGCAGCCGCTTGCCGACCTGGTGGCAGTAGCGCGACGCCCCGTCCCACGTCACCTGCACCGCCGGCAGCGTTGCCATCCCGGCGCGCGCGGCGAACTGGTAGCCGAGCGGCTTGTCCGGAGTCCGGACGATGCCCCCGGTCCGGTACAGGTCGAACAGGTCGAGGCTCGACGAGTACTCGAACACGAACCGTGGGTAGTGCTCGTCGCGATCGTCGCGCACCCCGATCGCGCCGGCCATGGCGTTGAGGAACACCGCGTAGTCGTCGTTGGTGACCTCGCGGACGTCGAGCTGGAACGTCGACACGGTCACGACGTGCGCGGTCAGCTCGCGGTCGAGCTGGGGCTGCTCCTCGGGCAGACAGCCGCCGGGCAGCTCGGCGCAGGTCGCGGTCAGCTCGGCGCGGGTGCTGCCCAGCTCGAAGCGCGCGCCGGCGCTCACGACCATGCCCGGCAGCGCCCGCGGCGGCCGCTGCGACGCGCCGGGCCGGAGCGCGAGCGCGCCGACGGTCGCGGCGATCGCCAGCCCCGCACCGCCGGCCACGAGCCAGGGCCAGCGCCCGCGCCAGCGCACCGCCGGCGCGACCACCACCGGCGCCAGCGTGCTCGCCGCCCCGGTCGGGATCACCGGCGCCAGCGTGCTCGCCGCCCCGGACGAGATCGCCGGCGCCGGCAAGGTCGGGCCGAGCGCCGCCGCCGGTTCGTCCTCGGGCGCTCCGGCCAGCGTGGCCTCGAGCGACCGCAGGCGATCGACGACCTGCGCGATCGCCGGCCGCCGCGACGGCTCCTTGGCGAGCGTGAGCCGGATCAGCTCGACGAGGTCGGGCGGCAACGACGCCGGCAGGCGCGCGAGCGGCGCGTCGGTGAACAGGTGCTGGCGCATCACCTCGGCCGCGCTGCCGGCAAACGGACGGGCCCCGGTCACGAGTTCGAACGCCATCACGCCGAGCGCGTAGATGTCGGCCTTGTCGTCGACGGCCCCGGCGCCGGTGCACTGCTCGGGCGCCATGTAGCCGGCGGTGCCGAGCACGATCCCGGCGGTGGTGTGGCGGACGTCGCTGCCGACCAGCTTGGCGATGCCGAAGTCGAGCAGCTTCACCCGCTGGCCGCCCGGCACCTCGTCGTCGGGCGTGATCATCACGTTCTCGGGCTTGAGGTCGCGATGGACGATGCCGGCCCGGTGGATCGCGGCGACCGCCGACGCGATCCGGCGCGCGACGCGCAGCGCGACCGCGACCGGCAGGGGCGCCCCGGCGACGACCGCGCGATCGAGCCGGGCCCGCAGCACCTCGCCGGCGACCAGCTCCATCGCCAGCCACGGGCCGTGCTCGGGCGAGTCGCCGCAGTCGAGGATGCGGACCAGCCCCGGGTGCTCGAGCCGGCTCAGGACGTCGACCTCGGCCAGGAAGCGCCGCACCGCCGAGTCACCGACCTCGGCCCGCCGGGCCGGCGACAGCACCTTGAGCGCGGCGCGCTGACCGACGCGGGTGTGGCGGACCTCCATCACCACGCCCATGCCACCGCGCCCGAGCAGCCCGACCACGCGGTACGGGCCGACCTCGGTGCCAGGCGCCAGCCCGTCGGTGGCTGGGTTTCCTTGAACCACAGCCACCTATCGATCGGTCGGTCCCGGCACGGACGCCGGTGCCGACCTCAGCCAGAGGTGATCGCCTCGCCTTCGGCTCGACTCAGGGGCCGCCGCACCCGCACTGCGCTCGATCACCGGATGATCATGCCATCCCTGGTCGACGAATGGTGCCCTGCGCGCTCGCCAGTGTGACGGCGCGCGGGCGGCCCGCGGGCGGCCCGTGGGACAGGATCCGTTTCCCGCGTGATTCACGACAGTTACGACCGGCACGGGTCCTGCGATGGAGCCGGTCATGCTCGACCACGCCCGCCCGACCACGCCCGACCGCGACCTGCCCGACTTCGAGACCCTCGTCGCCGAGCACCTGCCGCGCATGCGTCGGCGGGCCGCCCGGATGTGCCGGCGCGACGCCGACGCCGACGACGTGGTCCAGGACGCGCTGCTGCGCGCGTTCCGCAGCCGCGACGGCCTGCGTTCGCCGGAGCGGGCCGGCGGCTGGCTCCTGACCATCGTGTCGAGCACGTTCATCGACAGCGTCCGCCGCCGCCGGGCCCGGCCCGCCGAGGTCGAGCTGGCGGTCGAGCCGGCCGCGCCCGACCCCGAGGCCGCGGTCGAGCAGCCGTGGGCCCACGTCTCGCTCGACGACGTCCGCGCCGCGGTCGCCGCCCTGCCCGACGACGTCCGCGACACCTACCGCATGTTCGCGCTCGAGGGCCAGGACTACACCGCGATCGCCGCCGCCCAGGGCATCCCCCGCGCCACCGTCGGCACCCGCATCCACCGCGCCCGCCGCCACCTCCGCGCCCTCCTCCTCCCCCGGTAGCTCCCTCTCCTGCGGTTCACGCGGGACGCATCGGGCGGCGGCCGAGGAGGGGAACCGCTCGGCGGCGCTACTTCGCGGTCGCGAGCCAGCGCTCGACGACGGGGATGGTGGTGGCGCGCTGGACGATGCACTGGTTCATGCGCTCGAAGGCCTGGTCGATGCGCCGGCGAGCGCCGCGGTGGCTGGCCAGCTTGGCCTCGGCCAGCGCGCGCATCGGCTCGACCCGCGCGGCGTCGCAGCTGGCGGTGAGCGCGCCGACCAGGTTGGCGCCCCACTCGTCGGGCATCCGGGCCAGGAGCTCGTCGAGGTGATCGACCGCGAACTGCTCGGCGATCGCTCGGGTCTCGGGCTCGCCGACCGCCGCGGTCAGGATGCCGAGGGTGTCGCGCAGGTCGAGCGAGGCGTCGAGGACCAGCGCGAGGCTGGCCGCGAGCCGGGTCGGATCGAACTGCACGCCCAGCGCCGCGGCGAGGTCGCCGGCCCGGCCATGATCGGGCTCTGCGCGCAGGTCGGCTAGCAGCCGATCGCCGAGGGTCGGATCGACCCGCACCGCCGCCTGCAGGATCGGGCGCCGCGCGCCCTCGGGCAGCGACCGCCAGTCGGCGGCCAGCGTCACCGCCGCGCGCCCGAGCGGGCCATCGCCGAGCCGCGCGCGCAGCGGGACCAGGCTGGCGCGGAGATCCTCGTCGTCGATGGTGTCGCCCGGGCCCGGCAGCCAGCCCAGCGCCCGCGCCTGCTTGCCCAGCCGGCGCTCGGTCCACGCCGCCAGCCGCGCCAGCGCTGGGGCCGCCAGCCACGGCCGCACGCCCGCCAGCGGCTCGACCGCGAGCTGCACCGCCGGCGCGCGCTTCTCGGCCAACAGCAGCGGCACCCAGTCGAGCGCGACGTCGATCCCGACCGCGCCGGTGCCGACCTCGGCCAGTAGATCCTGCGCGGCCGCGAGCCGATCGGCGCGACCGAGCTGGCGCCAGCCGCGGGTCGCGAGCGCCCGCCAGCCGTCGGCCGACAGCGCGCTGCGGTAGTAGCCGCGGCCGTCGGCGTTGGGCCACACCCAGCGTGGACAGCGAGCCAGCTCGAGCCGCAGCTCGTCGCCGGCGAGCACGCCGCACACTCGCTCGGGCTTCGGGCCGCCGCCGCCGGCGAGCACGCACACCGGCAGCCGCCAGCGGGTCGCGTCGACGACCCCGGGCGGGCCGGCCGCCCCCATCGTCTGGTAGCGGCGCTGGGCCAGGTGAATCGCGGGCCGGGCGCCGGCCGCGCAGTCGATGGTCGCGTCGAGCTGGGGCGCACCGGCCTGATCGAGGAACGACGAGAACGCCGCCGCCAGGTCAGGCGCGGTGCTGTGAGCGGCGATCGCGGCGACGAAGTCGGCGGCGGTGGCGTTGCCGCGGGCGTGGGCGGCGAGGTAGGCGCGGATGCCCTGCTGGAAGGCGTCGGCGCCGACCCACGCCTCCATCATCCGCAGGACGGCCGCGCCCTTGCCGTAGCTGATGCCGTCGAAGGCGTTGACGATGTCGTCCTCGGCGACGATCGGCTGGCGGATGCGGCGGGCGGTGGCCAGGCTGTCGGCGCCGAGCGCGCCGCCGCGGCCGAGCGCGTCGTCCTCGGGCCGGCGGAACGCGGGATAGACGGCGCCGATCACCTTGGCCGGCATCCAGGTCGCGAACGACTCGTTGAGCCAGATGTCGTCCCACCACACCGGGGTCACCAGATCGCCGAACCACTGGTGCGCCATCTCGTGGGTGCCGACGCCGACGTAGCGCCGCTTGCGGGCCTCGGGCGCGTCGGCCGGCATCAGCAGCAGGCGCTCGCTGTAGGTGATGAGGCCGGGGTTCTCCATCGCGCCGAAGCCGACCGTGGTCGGGATGGCGAGGGAGTCGAGCTTGGCGAACGGGTACGGGATGCCGAACCAGCGCTCGAGCGCGGCCAGCAGCTTGGGCGTGGCCTCGGCGGCGAACGCGGCCTCGGCGGCCTTGCCCGCCGGCACGATGATCCGGATCGGCGCGCCGCCGCTGGTGGTGCCGGCCGGCACGATCTCGAACGGGCCGACGGCGTAGGCGACGAGGTACGACGGGATCGCCTCGGTCGGCGCGAACCCGAACCGCTGACGGCCGTCGGTGATGGTGGTGCTCGAGACCTCAGGCGCGTTGGCGACCGCGGTCAGCCCGCGCGGCACGGTCAGGGTCACCGTCCACGGGATCTTGAGGTCGGGCTCGTCGATGCAGGGGAAGCTGCGGCGGGCCGCGATCGCCTCGTGCTGGCTGAAGACGTACCAGCGGCCGTCGAGCTGCTGGCGGAAGGTGCCGGCGGTCTCGAGGCCGTCGATCGGCGCCTGGTAGTCGAGCTCGAGGGTGTACGGGGCGCCGGCCGGCAGCGGCGCTGGCGCTCGCAGCGCGATCCGGCCGCGGGCGAGGCCGGTGATGACCTCGAGCGCGATCGGTGCCGGCGCACGCTTGGCGACGTCGGCGGGACCGGGTCCGGCGAAGCGAGCGACCGCGCGGGTGATGGTCAGGTCCTCGGCGTGCAGCCAGATCACCGACTCGGTGGTGGCCATCGTGCCGGTCAGCCGGACCTGGCCGGTCATCGTCGTCTGCGCCGGATCGATCGCGAGGTCGAGCGCGGCCCGATCGATCGCGAACGGCCGCGGCAGGCGCACGGCGGTCGGCGCCACCAGCGGCAGCGGCGGCGGTGTGGTCACCGGCGGTGGCGTGACCGTCGGCGGCGGCGACGGCGGCCGCGCGGCGCTGCTGCAGGCGGCGACGACGGCGACGAGCGAGGACGTGAGCGAGGCGATCAGCGCACGGCGCGACATCGTCGCAGGCTACACCGCCTGGGCCCGGCGCCGGCGGACGCGGGCCTCATGCGCGCGGACGTCCGCGGGGGTTCAGCGGCGAGGTCAGGGCACGCAGCCGCGGGCGTTGCCGATCATCGCGCAGGTGTAGCCGGCCCGGCAGCTGCCCTGGCCGGTGCCGGTGCAGCGGTCGACGCAGTACGGGGTCGGGGCGCCGGCCGGGTCGAAGCACACGCTCGAGCCGGGCGTGCAGCCGAGGCCGCTGGTCGGGTCGCACTGCGGGATCGGCGTGCAGTAGCCGCCCGGGTAGGCCGCGCCGGTCAGGCAGTTCCAGGTGCCGACCTGGCCGCAGTCGGCGGGCGCGGTGCAGGCGTCGCCGGTCTGCGGGTGCCGGCAGTACTTGCCGGCGGCGCCGCCGCCGTCGAAGCAGCGGTAACCCGCGGCCATCCGGCAGTCGCCGGCGGCGGCGCAGCGATCGACGCAGCCGGTGCCGGTGGTGATGGTCGGCAGCGTGATGCAATGACCGTCGCCACCGGTGGCGCACGTGGTGTCGTCGCCGACCGTGCAGCCGACGGTGGTGCACGAGCCGCCCGGGTTCTCCCACTGATCGGCGAAGCAGATCGAGCCGACCGCGCAGTCGGAGAAGCCGGCGCAGGTGGCGCCGTCGACGGCGGTCGAGCTGCCGGGCAGGCACGCCGGCTTGCCGATCGACTCGCCGATCAAGGAGTCGGTGCACACCTGGCCGGTGGGGCACACGCCCCCAGCGCAGCAGGCCGGCGCGCAGGCGTTGCAACCGCCGACCGAGACGCAGACGTTGCCATCGCCGCACTCGCCGTCGGTGTGGCAGCCGTTGCTGCAGTCGGCCGACACGAGATCGATCTTGTTGACGCAGTAGCCGGCGACCGGCCAGCCGATACCGCCGAGCGCGGCGTCGAGGCACAGCCCGTCACCGACGCCGGGCGCGCTCTCGCACTCGACGTCCATGGTGCACGGCCCGCCGACCTGGCCGGTGATGCGCGGATCGCACGTCGGCGCGTCGATCCCGGCGTCGACCGGCTGGGCCGGGGCGAGGTTGTCGCCGCAGCCGGCGAGCGCAAGCAAGCAGATCGAGACCACGGCCAGGGTGCGCATCCCCGGTATTCTACCCGGTGCCTACGACGGACTCGACGATCCTGGTCACACAGACGCCGGATCCGGCCGCAGAAAGACGAGGGATTCAGGGGGATTGCATATCGGCCCGACAAGCGCTTGACGTCGGGGCCCCTGTGAGTAAAGTCCGCGGTTCCAAACGCGCGATCGCGGAGATAAGCCATGTACGCGGTGATTCAGACTGGTGGAAAGCAGTATCGGGCCGAGCCCGGCCAGACCCTGTGGGTCGAGAAGCTCCCTGGCGTCCAGGGGGACAAGGTGACGTTCGACCAGGTGCTCCTGGTCGCGCCGGGGGAGGGCAAGGCGGTCACCGTCGGTAAGCCCACCGTCTCGGGCGCCAGCGTCACGGCCGAGATCGTCGACCAGGGCCTCGGCGAGAAGCTGGTCGTCTTCAAGTTCCGCCGCCGGAAGAACTACGTCCGCCGCAACGGCCACCGTCAGGAGCTGACGGCGGTCAAGATCGACTCAATCGTCGGCTGAGCCGGCGTCCCACGAGCAACCAGGAACGGAAAACAGCGCCATGGCTCACAAAAAAGGACAGGGCTCGACCCGCAACGGCCGCGACTCGTTGCCGAAGATGCGGGGCGTCAAGCGCTTCGCCGGGCAGACGGTTCGCGCGGGCAGCATCCTGGTGCGGCAGGTCGGCACCAAGTACCACCCGGGCAACAACGTCGGCCTCGGCCGCGACTTCACGCTGTTCGCGCTGATCGACGGCGTCGTGAAGTTCGAGCGCGAGGGCAAGGACCGGATGCGCGTGGCGGTCTACACCGCCGCCGCCGCGGCCTGATCGTTCGCGATTCCGGCTGCTTGAGGAAGCATCGCGCAACTGGTTGACTGGTTCGACCAATTGCAGTAGAAGGCGGGCATGCGTGCTCGTCTTTTTTCGTTTTCGGTTTCGTTTTCGGTGTCGGCTTCGGTCTCGCTGCTGGCCGGGCTGATGGGCGTCGGGGTGGTGGCGTGCACCGAGCCGATCGACGACGGACCGCCGCCGCCGCCGGTGTGCAGCGCGACCACCTACCGGATCGCCACCGCGGCGCTGGCCTCCACCTGGGGCGACGCGGTGCGCCTGGGCCTCGACCTCGACGGCGATGGCGACGTCGACAACAAGCTCGGCAGCCTCAACGCGACCTTGACCCAGGTCTATGGCGACTGGCACCCCGAGGCGGCGATGGCCGAGCTGCTCGCGGACCGGTCGACGGCCTGGATGCTGCGGGTCGAGCGCTGCGCCGGCACGGCCGGGCTGGCGGTGAGCCTCGGGGTCGGCACCGACGACGACGGCGATGGCCGGCTGGCGGTCGGCGGCTGGGGTGAGCCGGCGGTCGGCGAGGGGCTGGAGGCGCGCGGCGGGATCGGCTTGCTGCCGGTCGGGCGCCTGGGCGCCGGCGCGAGCGCGGCCGGCGGCGCCGACGATGGCTGGTCACCCGAGCTGGGCATGGCGGTCGCGCTCCACGCCGGCACCCGCGACCTGACCGCGACGCTCGGGTTCGGGGTCGAGGTCACCGACGCGCTGCTGGCGCCGGTGGCCGGCTTCCTGAGCGCGGCCCTGGCCCGGGGCGACTCGCGGTTCGCGGCCGGGATCGATCTCGATCGCGACGGCGTGGTGTCGGTCGCCGAGCTCCGGCAGGCGCCGGCGGTGCGCACGCTGCTCGCGAGCGACCTCGATCTCGCGGTGCCGTGCGGCGACGGCGAGTGTTACCAGCCGGGCAGCGACGGCGTCCTCGACCGGATCTCGCTCGGCCTCGGCATCACCGCCCGTCCGGCGGCGATCGACTGATCAGGGAACGGCGACGGTCAGGCGACCGGCGGCCATGGTCAGCGGGCGCGCGGCGAGGCGGGCGCGGACCTCGGGATCGTGGGTGGCGACGACCAGCGCGGCACCGCGCGCGGCCTCGCGGGCGACCAGGCGAACCAGGGCGTCGAGACCAGCAACGTCGAGGCCGTTGTCGGGCTCGTCGAGGAGCAGCAGCGGCGGCGCGCCGATCAGGGCGGCGGCGAGGACGGCGCGCCGGCGCTGCCCGAGCGACATCCGCTCGAGGCGGACCCCGGCGAGCGGCCCGAGCTCGAGCAAGGCCGTGGTCTCGTCGTCGAGGCGCGCGTCTGGCCGCAGCGACGCCACCAGCGCCCACAGCTCGCCGCCGGTGAGGTGGCCCGGCGCATCGGCGCCCTCGGGCGCGTAGCCGACGTGACGCCGGCGACCGGAGGTGGCGCCACCGACGGCGACCCAGCCGCGGTCGGGCTCGAGAGCGCCGGCGGCGCAGGCCAGCAGCGTGCTCTTGCCGGCGCCGTTGCCGCCGAGCAGCCCGACCACCTCGCCAGCCGCCACCGTGAACGAGACGTCGTCGAGCACCCAGCGGCCGCCGCGCCGCTTGCCCAGCCCGTGGACCTCGAGCGCGGTGGTCATCGCGACCCTCGCCCGCGGCGCGCGGTCGACGGCGATGGGCCACCGCCGAGCGCGAGCGCGGCACCACCCGCGGCGACCGCGGCCAGGCCGAGCCCGTTGAACACGCCGAGCAGGGTCACCGCCGCGATCGACTGCCCGACCAGCGCCACCACCACCCGGCCGCCGTCGATCGACTGCTCGCGCGCGCCCCAGCGGGCCGCCGCCAGCGCCCCCAGCCCGAGGGCCAGGCCGACCAGCGCGGCCGCGCCCAGCACCGCCGCCGCCGTCGCTGCGGCCGGGGTCGCGATCGCCAGCGCGGTGCCTCCGACGAGCAGCCCGGCGCCGA
>JAYVSF010000778.1:0-7555 GCA_043775605.1 Myxococcales bacterium | reverse complement strand
CGAAGGTCAGGCCGTTCGCCACCGCGTTGAGCGCGCCGCCGACGCCCGGCACCTTGCCGAGGTAGTGGCTCACCGAGTGATCGGAGCGATCCTTGTTCTCGAAGTAGGGCCGCATCTTGGAGAGGACGTGCGCCGCACCGCTCCGACTGGGGTGGGCGATGATGTGGTCGTGCAGATACTCGACCTGCGCGAAGGGCAACGGTGAAAGCAGGTTGTCGAGCAGGCCCAGATCGTCGAGCGCCGCCAGGATCGGGCCGCGGTGCTCGGGCTCGGCCTCGAGTACCGACTGCATGACCGCTCGCGAACCCTCGGTGTGGCGGGCCATGAGCGAGGCGAGCGCGGTCGACCAGGAGAACGATCCGAGATGACCTGTCTCGATCAGCAGCGCCTTGTAGACATCGAACACGAAGCGCTCGCCCCGCAGCTTGTGTGCGCGTGCGATCAGCACGGCGGCCTGTTCCGGCGGTTGTTCGGCGACCAGCGCGGCCACGCCTACCGCACTGCCGCCGAGCGCGAAGTCGAAGCGGCTCGCTGCATCGGCCTGGCCAGCGCTCGCACCGGGAGCGAGGTGGAAGGCGAACGGATCATCGACCGGAGCGACCGGCGCGTGAGCCGCCGCGGCACCGTCCGCGTGCTCGGTGGGCGTCAGCGTGGTCGCTGCCGGCGGGTGTCCCTGGGCCGCCCGGCTCTCGGTCCGCGTGCGCTTGCCAGGTGCCCCGCCCTGCGGTGCCGCGTGACCCCGTCCGGCAGAGTCATCCCCGCCGGCCTCGTAGGCATGGACGCTCACGAACGGGCCGCCGAGGTCGAGGAAGCGCCGATGCTCATGTCACGTTCTACGCGGCCCGCCTGCGCTCGCTGCCTGGTGTTCGGGTCGGTGGCCCGACGTGCGCGATCCACCCGAACACCCGCGATCACGGGTTGACGACCCGGTCCGGATCGAACGGCGCCGGCTCGCCCCGGTCGCGGTGACCACGGACGCCGCGCGGTAGGGTGGCCGACGCAGGCTCGACCACGGTCGCCCTTTGCGGCAAGGGCGCCAGCGTGACGCGCAGAGTGACCGGCGTCGCGGCGAGCTGCGCGTGCTGGGTGGTGATGACATGATCGGCCAACTCGGCGCGGATCTCGATCTCGCTGCCGACCGGCGCGGTGACGCTGACCGGCTCGGTGCCGCGCGGCTGGCCGTCGATCGTGATCGTGGCGCCCGGTGGCTCGCTCACGATGGAGAGCGTGGAGCTCGGCGCGGCAGGCGGTGACATCGGGACCGGTGCTGCCGCGCTCGCGGTCGGTGCGCTGCGATCACCACGGAGAGCGACCGCCGTCACGATGACCGCGGCCACGAGCGCCAGCGCGCCGGCCCCGAGGGCGAACGACCAGCCGCGTCGGCGCACCGGCCCGGCGCGCGTCACCGTCGCCGCCGCCATCACCTGACCGGCGGCGTCGCGCAGCGTGCCCATCACCGCGACCTGCCCCAGGGTCGCGACCTCCCCGCGGCCAACCGGCGCCGGCGCATCGGTGACGACCGCGGTCGGGAGGGCGCCCGATGGAGTCGCAGGCATGACCGCCGGCACAGTGACGTCGGTCGGTGCCGACGTCGGCGTTCCGTCGCGCGCGACCGGAGCCGGCGGCGCCGTGATCGGCACGACCGGGATCCCGCCAGGCGGGACATGGGCGCGCAAGGTGGGAGCGGCGACATGGCGCGGCGCCGTCGGGCTGCCCACCGTCGAGGGCGTGGGACCGACCACGAGCAGTTCGGGCGCGACCCGCCGCAGGATCTCGATCCCGGTGTCGCCCCACTCCGACGGCAGCCCATGGGCAAGGGTCACGGCGAAGTCGGCGACGGTCGCGAAGCGGTCGTCACGATCGAACGCGACCGCGCGCGCGACCGCTGCGCCCATCGTCGGCGGGATCTCGGGCCGCACCGCGCATGGATCGAGGGGCCGGCCGCCCTGGAGCTGTCGCTCGAGGATCCCGGCGGCGGTCTCCTCGCCGGTGACGCTCCACATCCGCTGACCCGCCAGCATCTCCCACGCGACCGTGCCCAGCGCGAAGACGTCGACGCGCCGATCGACCTCCTCGCCGCGGAGTTGCTCGGGCGCCATGTGGTCGGGCGTGCCGAAGATCGAGCCGGCCACGGTGCCGCTTCCGCCGCGCCCGCGCGCGAGCTTGGCCACGCCGAAGTCGATCACCTTCACGTGATCGTCGGCGCCGACGATCAGGTTCGCGGCCTTGACGTCGCGATGGACGATGCCGAACTCGTGCGCCGCATGCAGCCCAGCCGCGGCCTGGCCGATGATGCTCACCACCTCGTCCGGGCTCAACACGCCGCCGCGGAACTCGATGAGGGCTTCGAGCGATTGCCCATCGAGGTATTCCATCGCGATGTACCACTGACCGTCGGCGGCCTGGCCGCAGTCGTAGATGGTGACGATGTTGCGATGGTTGAGGTCGCCAGCGGCGCGGGCCTCGTTGACGAACCGACGCGCGACATCGGCGTCGCGCGCCATCTCGGAGCGGAGCACCTTGATCACCGCGCGGCGATCCGTGTGGACGTGGTGGGCCTCGTACACCGCGCCCATCCCGCCAGCCCCGAGCAGCCGCACGATGCCGTAGTTGCCGACGACGTCCCCGGGCTTGATCGCCGTTGGTCCGGGTTGAGGCGCGGGCAGGACCGGCGTGTGACGCTTCGGCTTGCCCCACATCTAGAACGTGCCTCCCAGCGCCACGCCCGACGACGACACTCGCAGCGAGATCCGCAGGCGTGCATCCTGCGGCGGATCGGGCCGGAGGATGAGCTTGACCACGCCCGCAGCCAGCACCGCGGCGCCCGCAATGGTGACCGCGGTGCCCCACGTCTGGCGGCGATCGGCTCTGGCCGCGAGATCTTTGCGCACGTCATCGGGGAGGTTGGCGTGGGACCGGTCGCGGAGGTCGGCCGCGTCGACGAGCAAGAACACTCCGACGCCGGCGGCCACAGCACCGGTACCGACCAGGGACCACGCGATCGGATCGCGGTGCCACGGTGCTCGTGTTGGCGCGGCTATGATGAGATCTGGCGCGGGCGGCGCCCCGGGCACGACTGGCGGCGGATCATCGACCGGCGCCGGCTCGATCGGTGGCGCTGTCGAGGCCGCGCGCTCCAGCTCGGCGGTCATCGTCACGATGTGACACTCGACCAGCGCGCGCAGGGGCCGGCCCGGCTTCGCGCGATCGAGGAACAGCCGGTACTGCGCGATCGCGTGGGGATAGTCCCCGGCCGTCCGATACGTGTGGGCGAGGTTGTACAGGACCACCGGCGCGGTCGAGATCATGGCCGCCGCCACGTACGCCTCGATCGCGGCCTGGTACTCGGCGGCGGCCTGGTCGCGCGTGGCAACCACCGCCGCGCGCTTCAGTGCCTCGTCGAGGTGCGTGCTCGCGGTCTTCATGTGGGCCACGGCGGCGCGCTCGGTCGGGGACGCCAGCGATGCATCGCGCCCAGCCTTGCGCGCCGCCTCGGCCTCGGTCGTACAGGGCGGATCCGCCGACGCCGCCGCAGGTGCGACCACCAGCGAGAACGCGACGGCGAACAACAGTCGATGCATAGCCCGTTGAGAGATTCTCGCGCAGGGGCGCGGGAGCGTCAACCGGCCTTCGAGGCTGACGCCGCGGACGAGGCCACCATGTGTAACGAGCGACCGCACCACGGGGCCATCGTGACGTCGATTCGACCGAACAGCACGATGACCGAGGGGTGTTCGGGTCGATCGGGCGATTCATCGCCAGCACCCGAACACTCACCCGGCATCGCCGGGGATGTGCTTAGGCTGGTGCCCATGGAAGGCCAGGCACCCGACGAGCCCGCTCCCGTCGAGGGCGACGACGACGTGATCGCGCTGCCGTCGTCGACGCCCGCCGACGCCCGCGCGGTCGGGTTGCCGCCACGCGGCCCGATCGTCGCCTTGCGGGTGGTTGGCCGCAACGCGCAGATCGGTCTCGCGGCCGACCGCGACCGCTTCACGCTCGGCGCTGCCGGGCCGCCGACCGTCGACGTGACCGTGGAGGGCGAGCTGGTCTCGCGTCGTCACGCTGTGCTGGTCCGGAAGGGACCGAAGCTCCAGGTCATCGACCAGGGCTCGACCAACGGCACGTACTACCGCGGGTATCGCGATCCGGACTTCGAGATCGCGGCGGGTGAGGTGTTCGAGGTCTCGCGCCACGTCCCGTTGCAGGCGTTCGATGAACCGCTCCTGACCCTCCGACACCGGCTGCTGTGGGTCCTCGGCCTTCGCGCCCATGCGGCGGCCGACGCCGCGGTCCAAGACATCGCGGCGAACGGGCCGCTGCTGCTGATCGGGCCGCCCGGTTGCGAGCAACTGCGCCTGGCGCAGGAGATCCACCGGCGGTCACCGTTCGGCGATCACGCCTTCGTGGTCTCGCCTCCGACGCCCAGCACCATCGAGGCGCTCGCGGTGGTGACAACCGGCGCAGGCGGCACGATCTTCCTCGATCTGACGGGGCGCCCGAGCGGCGCGTTCATCCTGCGGATGTTCGCGCACAGCCGCCCCATCGTCGCCGCACCGAACGAAGAGGTCGCGCTGGAGATGCTCGACCAGTGCATCCGTCAGTGCCGGGTGGTCCGGCTCGCCCCGCCGTCCGCGCGCCGCGACGACATCCCGCGTCTGCTCGATGCCCTGATCCGCCTCGAACACACCGAGCGCGACCTCCCAGGCGAGCCCGAGCCCCTGGCCGTCCTCGGCGAGGCCAACGTCGCCGGGCTCAAGGCCCACCTATGGCCCGGCCACTTCGACGAGCTGCGCCGCGAGGCGGTGCGCCTGCACGCTCTCTTGAGCAATGGGCTCGGTCTGCGCCGCGCCGCGAGGTTCCTCGGCCTGCGCTCGCCCGGCTCGCTGACCGAGGCCCTCGATCGCATCGGCGTCCGCGTGCGCCGCATCGATGGCGACGACGACGCGGCGACCGGCGAGGATGCCGCGGCCGATGACGGCGCCCTACCCGCGACGCCGCCCGGAGCGCCGACCGGGCCGCAGACGCCGCGCGCGCTCCGAGCGGACCAGAAGGGCCGGCGCAATGACGAGCCCTGACGATCAACCGTGGCTCGGCCGCATCGCGGCCGGTACGTCGCCGATCCCGGTTTTCGTCGACCGCGACGACGAACCGACCGCCGAGGTCGAGGCGCCGCCCGAGCCGGCCGCGCGCCGAGCCCGCGTCAGCGTCGCGGCCTTCGCCACGATCGACGCGGGGATGATCGAGGAGCTCGGGCGCACCGATCTCGAGGCCTTCATCAACCTCTGCCATCACCTGACCGGCGATACTCCCCTCTGCACGTTCGCAGCCATTAGCGACGACGAGTTGCATGTGATGGCGCTCCGCGTGCGTGCCCGGGTCTTGGCCAGCGATGACAACGGCTCGAAGCCGGTCGATGGTGACGAGCATCCGATCGACGATGCCTCCGCGCTCGACGAGATGCCGACCCCGCCCGGTTCGCCGACGCGCCCCGGCACCTGACAACTCGTCGGCGGCGATGGGGTTTCATGTCTTGCTGGCCGCGTTCCGCGATTGGAGGTGACACCAACTAGAGTCGGCCACGCCGAGTTCGCGCCGAGGCGCTGCGCCGGCCCGAGCCTTGTCCGGCCCGCCGACGCGCGCGATGTGGCCGCGGATCGTCGTGGCATAGTTCGCTGCGTGCCGAGTCCGTGGAAGGTCGTCTACAAGGTCACCTACCCCAACGGCAAGATCTACGTCGGGAAGGATCTCACCGACAGCATCAACTACTTCGGGAGCGCGAGCAGCGACCTGATCGCGGCTGACTTTCCCCGCGAGACTCGGCGCGAAGGCCCGAGGTAGCACCCTCGAGCCTTCAGGCCGAACGCCCAAAGCCGGCGCCGACGAGACCCGGTCCAGGCGCGTCCCGTCGGCATCGGAGAGGCGACGGATGGCCTCCTCGATCTCGGCGTCGCTGGCGTGCTCACCGGCTGGCGTCGTCATGTAGTCGTTCGGGCCTCTGGGTACCAATGCCGGATTACCAGGGCCCTCCGACATTCGGCTCGCGAAATAGATTGTCGGAACCTGGCCCCGGGCCGGCACCAGCACGCGAGGGCCAAGAAGCACCGGCCCCACGGAGCCGACATGAACCCCACCGCAGCCACGCCGGACCACCCCGACCACCCCGACCACACGGAGCCCCACCCCCCGCTCATCCACATCGTCGTGGAGGTCGACGGCAAGAACCGCCCGGTCACCTTCGACCACTCGCCCGTGACGGGCAGCGAGATCCGCGCCGGTGCGGGCGCGCCGACGACGGACGACCTTGCCCGCCTGTTCCACGGCAAGCCGTCCGGCGGCAACATCGCCAGCACCGACAAGTCGAGATCCGCAACAGCGACCACTTCCTCGCGTTGCCCACCGGGACGGTGAGCTGACATGCAGGGGCGTTCATCGCCGACGCCGTCCGGGTCGCAACCGAGACCTACGGAGCCGACCAGGTTCGGGTGGCGCTCGATGGTGGGAGGACGCTCCTCCGCATCGCGGTCATCGAGTTGTTCGCCGCCTCGACGCCGCCCACCACGCCGATGCTGCTCGTCCTCGACCCGGCGAAGCCGAAGCCGACGGTGTACGTGTGTTAACGGCCACCGGGATCCGTCGAGAAATGACAGTCGACCGGCGGACGCGGAGGTGGGCCAGCCGACGGCCGACCGCGACCGGCGGCCGGTCGCCGGCAGCGTCAGGTCGAGGTTATCCGTGTCGGGCGACGACGGCGGCGCGAGGGCGGGCGGGCCGGTGGAGGATCGGAGCCGTCGAGGCCGTGGGTCTCGCGCCAGGAGTCGGCGTCGATCGCCAGTCGGTGGCAGCGCTGCGCGAAGCGATCGACGAGGGCGACCACGTAGGCGGCGCCGGGGAAGACTGCGCCCCACTGCTTGAAGGCGAGGTTGGTGGTGATGATCGTCGATCGCTTCTCGTGGCGACGGCCGATGATGTTGTAGAGCATGTCGGCGGCCCGGCTGTCACACGGCAGATAGCCTAGATCGTCGCAAACCAGGGGGTCGGGGGCGGTGTAGCGGCGAACCCGGCGCTCGAACGCGGGCAGCGACTCCTGGTTGAGCAAGTCGGCGAGGGCGCTCAACCCGTCCACGGGAGTGGATCAAGCCCAAGGCGGGTCAGCCAGGCGGCGTGGCGGGCGATGGGTCGTGCGCCGGTGACCGTCGCCGCTGGGGCAGCGGTGGCAGTGGTAGCCGTGCTTCCAGCGCGACGAACGGGTCCTCGAGTGCCCAGCCATCCTTCGTAATGACGAGGCGGCCGTGGCCGTCCCCGGTGACGATGTGGCACACCCGGCGACCATTCGCTAGCACCATGAGCGCGTTTACCCGAGCGCGAGTCCGGCCCGCGACGGCAGGCGCCGCGCGGTGCCGGCCGCCGGTCGCGCGCCCAGGGCGTACGACGGTGGCGTAGGTGGCGGCTGGTCGTTCGTCATGTGGTGATGGTGTACTGGGCCGGCGCTCGTGGTCGACGAAGAAGTGCGTGACCGACTCGCAGTCTGAGGCGGTCGCCGCGAGCACCATCG
>JAYVSF010000777.1:0-3409 GCA_043775605.1 Myxococcales bacterium | reverse complement strand
GCGAGGGCGACGGCGTGACCGCCGCCAGCGACGAGTTCGCGGCCCACGGCGTCGTCGCCAGCGCCACCCGCTCGCTGGGCCCGGTCACCGTCGACGGCGTGGCCCTCACGTTCACGCTCGACCGCTGGTGCCCGGCCGAGGGCCTCGGCTTCGAGTACATCGCCGACAACGATCCCGACTTCACCGCCGCCACGACCGACCTCGGCGTCGGCACCAGCACCGCGAAACTGCAGGCCGCGGTCGACGCCGCGCTCGCGGCCGAGCCCGGCGCCCACGTCCTGATCCTGCGGACCTGGGGCCACGAGACCTTCGAGCTGGCCCGCGACCAGCTGCGCGGCTACGTCGCGCAGTGGCTCGTCGCCCACGGTCACTGATGCCACGCGCCACAAGAGTCTGTGAAACGAGGAGTCCATGATGAAGCGCACGCTCGCGGCCGTCCTGTTCGTGCTCGTGGCGCAGCCAGCCACCCGCGCCGTCGCCGACGGCACCGTCGTCTTCCAGGGCAGCGCCGAGGTCCGCCCGGTCGGCTACGCGCCGCCGCCGCAACGCTACCGCCACCGCCCGGGGCCCCGCCTGATGGCGCCGCTGCGGATCGATCTCGGATCGATCAGCGCTGGCTCCGACGCCTACGGCCTGCTCAACGGCGCCGAGCTGTCGGTCGGCGTCCACTGGGCCTCGCTGTCGCCGCAGCCCACCAACTTCGACGTCGGCGTCGGCGTGTTCGCGGGCGCGATGAGCAACGGCCGTGTCCCCACCACCAGCGACGGGCTGTCGTACGTCGGCCTCTACGGCGAGCTCGGCAAGACCTTGAGCCGCGGCGAGTTCTGGCGGACCTGGGCGCTGGGCCGCGCCGAGTACTACGAGAGCGACGCGTTCGGCGTGCTCCACGATCGTTTCGGCGCCAGCGCGAAGCTCGAGGCCGAGCTGTACCTGAGCGGCGTCGGCGTCGAGCCGCGCGGCATCTTCGTCGGCACCTACGCGCTCGGCCTGTACGTCGAGGGCGCGGTGCGCCGGCTCGGCGACGGCGTCAGCGCCGGCCAGTTCGGCGTCGGCCTCACGATCCGGACTCCGCTGGTCTGGACCTGGTAGGAGAAGATCCTGCGGCGAGTTGGCGCAGGGCCGATCGCGGCCTAAGGTGACGCATGTTCGTCGCCACCTTCCAGCAGATCAAGAAGCAGCTCTCGCAGGTCGACCACTGGCTCGAGGCTGCGAGCGCGCACGCCACCGCCCGGTCGTTCGACCCCACCCTCTTCCTCGGGTTCCGGCTCGCGCCCGACCAGTTCGGGTTCGCGCGCCAGGTCCAGGTCGCGTGCGACACCGCCAAGCTGGCGGCCGCCCGCCTCACCGGCCAGGAGGCGCCCAAGCACGCCGACAGCGAGCAGACGATCGACGAGCTGCGGACGCGGGTCCGGGCCGTGGTCGAGTACCTCGACGGCATTCCGGCCGCGGCCTTCGATGGCGCCGCCGACCGCGTGATCTCGCAGCCGCGCTGGGAAGGCAAGACGATGACCGGCGCCGACTACTTCCGCGAGCACGCGGTGCCCAACTTCTACTTCCATCTGACCCACGCCTACGCGATCCTGCGCCACAACGGCGTGCCGCTCGGCAAGCGCGACTTCCTCGGCGCGCTGACGTTCCAGGCGCCGAAGGCCGACTGACCTCGGTCGCGTTCGAGTCAGCGGAGCGCGTACAGCGCGATGCCGCAGGTGACGGCGACGTTGAGTGAGTCGACCCCGGGGGCGAGATCGATGCGCGCGCTGCGAGCGCGGGCCAGGATCGCGGCCGGCAGCCCAGGCCCCTCGGCGCCCAGCACCAGCGCTCGCCGCGGCCCGAGCCCGAGCGCGAGCTGATCGATCCGCTCGGCGGCCCGCGGCCCGAGCGCGATCGCCTCGAAGCCGTGGGCGGCCAGGAGGTCGAGCATCGCGCCAGCGTCTGGGCAGCGCGCGAACGGCACCGCCAGCGCGTGGCCGGCTGACACCCGGATCGCCTTGCGGTACAGCGGATCGCACGAGCCATCGTCGAGCAGCACCGCGGCGGCGCCGAACGCGGCGGCGTTGCGGAAGATGCCACCCAGGTTGTCGTGGTTGGCGAGCCCGACCGCGCACACCACCGTTGCCACCGGCGGCAGACCCGCGAGCAGCGCGCCGGCGTCGAGGGCGGGCCCGCGATCGCCCTGCGCCAGGAGGCCGCGGTGCATCGAGAAGCCGACGATGGCGTCCATCACCGGCTGGGCGGCGACGTAGACCGGCACCGCCGGATCGAGTCCGGCCAGGACGTCGTCGAGGCGGTCACGCCGGCGCGCGCTGACCAGCATCGATCGCAGCGGGTAGCGACCGCGCTCGATCAGCACCCGGATCACGACGTCGCCCTCGGCGATGAAGGCGCCGTGGTGACCGGTGACGTCGCGCTCGCGGACCGCGACGTAGGCCGCGATCCGCGGATCGTCCACGCGGTCGATCGAGATCACGACGTCCACGTGCCCTACCCGCGCCGCCACGGTCAAGCCGGTTCCACCGCTTCAGTCGTCGCCAGCGACGACCGGCCGGTACAGCAGGTCCCCGAGCCGCGCGTCGAACGTCGGATCGTGGGCCCAGAGGCTCGCGACCTCCGAACTCGCGCGATCGCGGACCCGGCGCAGCGCGGCGATCGCGAGCACGCGCAGCTCCTCGCTGGCGCCGACCGCGAGGACCAGGGCGCGGATCGCGGCCGGCGCCTCATCGGGGCGGCCGAAGCCGAAGGCGAGCGCGACCACCTCGGCCGCGGCGATCGCCGGCTGGCCGTCATCGACGTCGAGGTACTCGCCGGGCGGAGCCTCGGCGCACCGCCGCAGCGTGGTGGCGATCGCGGCCGCCGGCGCCAGCGCCGCCTCGTCGACGAAGTCGCTGGCGCCATCGTTATCGAATGGACCGTCACCCCAGGTGCCCATCGCCCCACCGTACCCGAATCCAGCGCCGCGGTGATGAGCCGGGCCGGCCCGGTCCCTGTGGTAGCGTCGGCCGGCCTCGTCCATGGTCCCACCGACGTTCCATCGCTTGCTGGTCGCCAACCGCGGCGAGGTCGCGGTCCGCATCGCCCGCGGCTGCGACCGCCTGGGCATCGTGCCAGTGTTCGCTGTGTCGGAGGCCGACCGCGACGCGCCCTACACCCACGGCCGCGAGGTGGTGGTGCTCGGCCCGGCCCGCTCGAGCGCGAGCTACCTCGATCCGGTGCGGGTGGTCCAGGCCGCGGTCCAGAGCCGGTGCTCGGCCTTGCACCCGGGCTGGGGCTTCCTGTCGGAAAACCCGCTGCTGGCGACCTTGTGCGCCAGCCACGGCGTGACCTTCGTCGGGCCGCCGCCGCAGGTGATGGAGCTGATGGGCGGCAAGACCCCGGCCAAGCGAGCGATGCGCGCCGCCGGCCTGCCGGTCAT
>JAYVSF010000776.1:0-10976 GCA_043775605.1 Myxococcales bacterium | reverse complement strand
GCCGGTCGACTCGCCGGGCGCGAGCCGTCGGGGCTTGCCGCCGGCGACCGGGATCCGCCACCCCGTGTCGTCGCCGGTCAGGTACACCAGCGCGTCGCCGACCACGGCCATCGACGTCACGAAGACGTCGGGCACCAGCGTGCGCGGCGAGCCGCCGTCCGCGTCGGCCGCGACGATGCCCGCCGACGACGTCCAGAACAGGTGACGAGCATCGGCGGCCAGCACCAGCGGTGGCGCAGTGGCCTGCTCGGCCGCCGACAACGTGCGCAAGAGCGTCGGCCCGGCACCGGCGACCGGACGCGGGCCCGTCGACGTCGGGGCGTGCGCGGCGCCGCCACCGCAGCCGACCACGACGCCGACGATGATCCACCACGACGAGCGCGCCACTTCATGCACGTCCGGAGAGTAGCAGGCCGGGTATGCTGCCGCCCGATGGTCGCCGCGCCCCGAACCCTGACCTCGATCCTCGGCAACAGCCAGCGCCTCGACGGCGGCGCGATGTTCGGCAACGCGCCGCGGCCGATGTGGGAGCGCTGGATCGCGCCCGACGATCACAACCGCATCCCGCTGGCGTGCCGCTGCCTGCTGGTGCGCGAGCCCGGCCGCACCATCCTGTTCGAGACCGGCATCGGCGCGTTCTTCGAGCCGGCGCTGCGCGAGCGCTACGGCGTGGTCGAGGATCGCCACGTCCTCCTCGACGGCCTGGCCGCCCACGGGGTCGGGCCCGACGACGTCGACGTCGTGGTGCTGTCGCACCTCCACTTCGATCACGCCGGTGGCGCGCTCACCGCGTGGCAGGAAGGCACGCCGCCGAGCCTGGTGTTCCCGCGCGCGCAGTGGGTGGTCGGCGCCGCCCACTGGGCCCGCGCGCTCGGCCCCCACGCCCGCGATCGCGCGTCGTTCATCCCCGCGCTGCCGGCGCTGCTCGAGGCCACCGGCCGGCTCGAGCGGGTCGAGGACGTCACCGGCGGGCCCGCGACCAGCGCCGTCCTCGGCGACGGCTATCGCTTCCACCAGAGCGACGGCCACACCCCGGGCCTCATGCTGGCCGAGATCGCGATGCCGGCCGGCCCGGTGGTGTTCGCCGCCGATCTCATCCCCGGTCGACCCTGGGTCCACGTGCCGATCACGATGGGCTACGACCGCTTTCCCGAGCGCCTCATCGACGAGAAGGCCGCGCTGCTCGCCGACCTGGTCGGCCGCGGCGGCCGCCTGTTCTTCACCCACGATCCGTCGATCGCGCTGGCCACCGTCGCCCGGGACGGCAAGGGCCGCTTCCACACCGTCGACGATCGCGCGGAGATCACCGACCTGGCCTCCTAAGAGTTTGTGAAACAAACTCGTTTCCGTACAGGCGCTGCCGACGTTCCTCGTCGGCGAGCCGATCAACCAGAGGCTGGGAATCTGAAGATTCACAGTCTCTGACGGTCCGGTGCGGCGTTGATCCGGCGACACGGGGATGCGACCCTGGAGGGAGGAGGGGCCATGCCGATCTCGCGTCCAGTTGCGTCCACGTTGATCCAGCTCGCCCGTGGTGGCGTGCTCACGCTTGCGCTCGCCGCCTGTGGCGGTGGTTCCGACGGCGTCCCGGGGCCGGAGGGGGCCATCGGTCCGGCCGGCGAACAAGGACCCGCGGGGCCGGCAGGTCCGACGGGCGCCGCAGGTCCGACGGGGCCCGCCGGTGCGATCGGTCCGGCCGGCGCCCAGGGTGTCGTCGGTCCGGCAGGTCCGGCCGGCCCGGTCGGCGCCGGCGGTGCGCAAGGCCCGGCCGGCGCGCAGGGCAACGTGGGTGCGCAGGGCCTGCCGGGCGCGACCGGCGCCGCGGGTCCGCAAGGGCCGATCGGTCCCGCCGGCGCGCAGGGCCCGGCCGGCGTGTTCAGCGCCGCCGACCGCGCCACGCTGCTCGCCACGTTCACCGGCGTCGAGCGCGGCTGCGCCAGCGGACGCGGCCGGCAGAGCTTCGACGGTGCGGCCTGGACCACGTGCGTCGAGACCGCCGGGTACTGCCTCGACACCACGCGGCCCGGCTGCTCGGCGGCGACCGCGGCGACGTCGTGCAAGACCCTGCTCGCGACCCCGGGCTTCGCGGGCGGCGACGGCCGCTACGTCCTCAACGCCGGCGGCGCGCCATTCGACGCCTGGTGCGACATGACCACCGAGGGCGGCGGCTGGACCCGCGTGTTCGTCGTCAACGCGCCGGCCAGCTCGGGCTGCATCATGGGCACCGCCGCGCTCGGCGATCCGTCGGTGCGGATGGCCTGCGCCAAGTCCGCCGACGCGGTCATCAACACGCTCGCCAGCGAGCGCATCTTCTACACCCGCATCGGCGACAACCCGCCGCTGTTCACCAGGTACACCGGCGTGCTGTCGAGCGCGGCCAACGCCTACATGACGATCGGCAACGTCGTCAGCAAGGACACCTACGCCGCCGTGGCCGCGGCCGCCCCGACCTTCACGCCCGGCTACAGCGGGTTCCGCCTGTTCTCGCAGCACAACTGGTACCAGGCCGACACCCAGCTCGGCTCGGCCCCGCGCGCGTGCCGCCTGTCGCTCGAGTATCTCGACACCAACTCGGTGAAGTACGCCTGCTGCGGCGCGAGCTGCGAGATCGCCAACCCGCCGCGCGTAGACTACGGCCTGATCGTCGCGTACGTGAAGTAGCGCCCGTCGCGCGCGCGCCAGGGCTCGCTATCGGGCACTGCCGATCGGTCCGGTGTCGAGGGTCGCCGACGGCTCCCACACCGCGGCGTACACGCCGATGCCGGTGCCGGCCGCGACCACGCCGCCGGCCGCGGCCCACACCCACCACGTGCGGTACCACGGCGTCGGCGGGTCGTAGCGCAGCGGCACCTCGCGCGGGCGGTCGGACGAGGCCCACAGGTGGACCTCGTTGCCGTGCTCGTCGCTGGCCACCGCGAACAGCTCGAGCGCGGTCGGCGCCCGGCCGGAGATCGCGGGCAGCAACACCCGATTGATCGTGCCCACCTCCGGCAGCACGACGTCGGCCGCGCGCCATTCGTGCTCGCCGCGCGCCCGCACGTACACCGTGAGCCCGCGCATCAGCACCGCCGGATCGGCGATGGTCTCGATCTCGATCGGCACCGGCTGGCCGAGGCGTAGATCGCGGCGCCAGCGCAGCTCGAGCTCGGGCGCGGCGCGGGTCGCCGCCTCGACGCGCGCCTGCTGGAACGGCGTGAAGATGCGCGGCCCGCGGGTGCAGTCGATCGCGTGGCCGGGATCGGCGTCGAGCAGCCGGGCGAACGCTGCCCGCGCGCCGACCGGATCCTCGGCCACCGCCTCCGCGACGCCGCGCTCCTCCCACATCCGCAGGTAGCTGGCGTGATCGAGCGGGCGGGTCGCGGCGAGATCGAGCGCGGCCAGCGCGTCGTCGATCTGCACCTGGTCGATCGCATCCTTGGCGGCCGCCAGTTCGGCCTCGCCGCCTCGGGCCGTGCACGCGGCGCCGTCCCAGATCTCGCCGGGACCGCAGGCCGGGCGCAACATCGTGGTTCGACCACCCTGGCCGCTGGCGCCCCCGCACGCGGCAAGGCCGAGCACGACGACGACTCCGGGACCGCGCATCCGCCCATCCTACCTGGCCGTGGCTATTCGATCAGCCGGCAACCAGCTCCGCGGTCACCTCCGCGCGCTGGCTGGTCGACCAGCCGGTCCCGTCGACGGCCGCGGCAAGTGGCCGAAACTCGCGGCTCGTCGGACCTGTCCGGCCGCGGCACACCTGGCACGCGGCCTGCTCTACAATGCGGCCATGAAGCGCGCCACGTTTGCCACCTGCCTCCTGTCCCTTATCCCGCTCGCCGCCGCATGCACCGAGGACGTCGACGGCTCCGAGAGCAACCTGCCCGGTGACATCGACAACTCGACGGACGGCACCGGCGGCAAGGGCGACGCCTGGGACAGCAGCAACGATCCGGTCCGCTTCGCCAACCAGCTCAACTACCGTCTCGCCGACCTGCCCAAGGTCGGCAAGCTCGACAAGCCGGTGTGGAAGGACCGCTACCCGGCGGCCGTCGGGATGGCGCCGGTCGCCTGGTCCGACACCTACTGGCCGAGCTACGAGCTGTCGACCAACGTTCGCTGGCAGGGCCGGACGGTGAAGTCGCCGCTCGAGAAGTACGACGCGGCGTTCAATCGCGCGCCCGGCTGCGCGGCCCAGCCCGACACGACCTGCGGCCCCACCGCCAAGGCCAAGTGGGACCAGTACTTCACCTGCGCGGGCCCGGCGGCCAAGTGGCACATGAAGAACTTCCAGAACATCAACCAGATGTTCGACGGCATCAACAACGACAGCAAGGGCGGCGTCGACGACTGCAGCTCGTCGGACGACGAGGGCCCGCAGGGCTGGTGGGGCCTATGCCACGCGTGGACCCCGGCCTCGTTGCTCGAGCCCGAGCCCCAGCACGAGGTGACCTACGGCGGTGAGACCTGGGCGGTGGCCGACATCAAGGCCCTCATCATCACCCTCTACGACCGCACCGACTCGGTCATGCTCGGCGGTCGTTGCAACGCCGAGACGATCGAGCACACCGGCACCGCGTCCGCCAACGAGGAATGCCAGGACGTCAACCCGGGCGCGCTGCACGTGGTCCTGACCAACTTCCTCGGCATCAACGACCTCGCGGTGATCGAGGATCGCACCGCGAGCGGGGAGGTCTGGAACCAGCCGATGGTCGGCTATCGCGTCACCAAGCAGGCCAAGGTCACGATCGCCAAGGCGCTCACCTGCGTCGGCGGCTCGGGTACCAAGTGGACGTACAACACCGCGGCCAAGAGCCTGTACGAGGTCGAGCTCGAGACCGACTACCTGACCGAGGGCGCGCCGAGCACCGAGGCCATCGGCATGGACGACTACGTCAGCCACGACGCGTACCACTACATCCTCGAGCTCGGCTCGACCGGCAAGATCATCGGCGGGCGCTACTGCACCGACTCGGTCAGCGACCACCCCGACTTCCTGTGGGCCCCCAAGGGTGTGTCGACCTCGAGCTACGGCCGCAACCCCAACGTCGCCCTCGACAAGGTCCGTACGCTCATCAACCTGTCGATCACGCCGCCGGGCCCGGTCGGTAACGGCGTTCGGACCTACCAGGCGAACACCCCGACCCCCATCCCCGACAACGCTCCGGCCGGCGTCTCGATCGATCTCAACGTGCCCGACACCTTCACGTTCGCGAGCCTGTCGGTCTCGGTCGACGTGAAGCACACCTGGCGCGGCGACCTCCTGGTCGAGCTGCTCCACGACGGCGTCCGGGTCGCCACCCTGGCCGACCGCGCCGGCGGCTCCGCCGACGACCTGGTCCAGACCTTCGCGATCACCACTGCCCAGGCCGGCACCGCGGGCAAGGGCAAGTGGACCGTCCGCTTCGTCGACACCTCGGCCTCGGACACCGGCACCGTCCAGAGCGTCAAGCTCGCCTTCGCCACCAACTGATCGCGGGGACCGGCTCCTGGGCTAGCCTGGTCGAATGCTCGTCGGCATCGCGGTGCTGGCCACCGTCTACACCACGATGTGCGACGATCGTGGCCCGGGGGCGCACGACCACGATCCGGCATCGCCGACGACACCGACGGCGCCGACCCCCGGCCGCTGAGCAGCCGGTGCTGACGCCTACGGTTGCGTCGACCCCAACGCGGCGAGATCGTCGTCGGACAGGCCGAGCACATAGAGGGTGCGATCGAGGCCGCCCGCGGACAGGGCGGCGTCGGCGGCGGCGGCGAGCCGGGGCTTGCCGTGGAACGCGACGCCAAGGCCGGCGCGCTCGAGCATGAGCAGATCGTTGGCGCCGTCGCCGATCGCGACGGTGTCGGCGAGGTCGAGGCCGTGGGCGACGGCCAGCTCGTCGACCAGCGCGGCCTTGCGGACCGGCGTGACCACGGCGCCGGCGACCGCGCCGGTCAGGTGATCGTCGGCGATCGCGAGGACGTTGGCGTGGGCGTGATCGAGGCCGAGGCGCGCGGCCAGGGCATCGGCGGCGAAGGTGAAGCCGCCGCTGACCAGCGCGACCCAGCCGCCGCGCGCGTGGATCGCGGCGACCAGGCGGGCGGCGCCATCGGTCAGCGGCAGCGTGGCGGCGATGTCGTCGAGCACCGAGGCCGGCAGGCCGGCGAGCCGTCCGACCCGGGCGCGCAGGCTGGCCTCGAAGTCGAGCTCACCGGCCATGGCCCGCGCGGTGATCGCGGACACCTCGGCGCCGACGCCGTGGCGGCGGGCCAGCTCGTCGATGACCTCGATCGTGATGATCGTGGAGTCCATGTCCATGATCAGCAGGCGCGGCGCGCGCGGCGACGGGCGATCGAGCTGGACCGCGAGGTCGATGACCAGGCCCGGCGCGCACGCGGCGAGGGCGAGGGTGAGCTCGCGACGCAGCCGGCGAGCGTGGTCGCGAGGAGTCGCGCCAGCATCCGGCTCCGGCTCCGCACCCGATGGCGGCCAGGCGATCACGAGCTCGTGCGCGATCGGGGCGAGGGCGCGCTCGCCGACGATCGTGAGGCCGAGCGTGTGGGCGGCGTCGCGCAGCGCGGGCCAGGCGCGGTCGGCGTGCTGGCGATCGTCGACCAGCGCGGTGATCACCGCCGGTCGAGTGGCGACCGACCCGCTCATCACGTCGCGAGGGCGCGCACCAGCGGCTCGTAGGCGCGGGTCCGCAGCCCGACCGGATCGCCGGGCGGCGCGGCGGGGTCGGCGATGAGCTCGGCGAGGGTGACGTCGAAGCCGTCGGGCACGAACAGGCGATCCCAACCCAGCTCGCGCGGCCCGCGCGGCTTGTCGGCGATCGTGCCGAGCTGGATCGCGGTGAACACCTCGATCGGCGCGTCGGCGGCGCGCCGGAGCGCGACCGCGAGGTGGAGCTGCACCGGCGTCTCGCGCCAGTACCGACAGAAGCGGGTGTCGTTCTCCGAGTCGAGCTCGAGGCGCAGGCTCGAGCCGTCGAGGCGGGTCAGATCGGACGACTCCGCGAGGCACGGGAAGCCGTCGTCGTTGGCCAGCACCATGTCGTGGGCGCGCTGGCCCGGGTCGGGCGCGCTGGTCGAGTAGCCCGATGGCAGCCCGGCGAGCTCGACGGTGAGGGTGGGGACCACCCGTCGCAGTTCGGCCACGCGCAGCGGAGTTCCGTCGAGAAATCGGACGATCACGTCGTCATCGTCGCACGCGCCGCCGGCGATGGCACGGCCCGGTGACGACCGTCGTCCGCCGCCCGCCGCCCTGGCGGCTGGTGGTGCTGCACGAGGAGATGCGGATGGTGTTCCTCGCCGTCACCGCGACCGCGCTGCGGTGGGGGTGGCAGCGGACCGTCGACGGCGGCGCCACCTGGTCGCCGATGATGATCATCGACTATCGTCGACGCGCGTCGTCGTGACCTCGGCGGTCAGGGCGGCGGCCAGGTCGCGAGCACCGGCGCCTGCGCGGCCCTGGCCGCGGCCTCGTCGGGCACCACCAGCAGCGCGACCGGCGGCGGCGTGCCCGGCTCGCGCTCGAGCGTGGGCCAGCGCAGCACCGGCAGCGCGCCCCGGACCCGGGCCTCGACCAGGTGGCGGGTCAGGCGGGTCGGCCGGCGCGGGCTGGCGACCAGCACCGGGCCGAGCTGGGGTGCGATCCACGTGGCCAGCGCGATCAGGTCGGCGCTCGCGGTCGCGATCACGGCCACCGCGGTCTCGGGCAAGACCGCGGGGCTGTCGATCAGCACGCCGCGCGGCGGCGCCTCGTCGAGCGCGGCCAGCACCTCGGATCGCAGCCGGATCCGGCTCCGGCGCCAGCGCAGCGCGCCCGACATCGCCAGCCGGCCCTGACCCAGGGCCTCGTCCCAGCGCCGGCCGATCACCAGCGTGAGATCGATCGCGGCGACGCCGTCGAGCCCGCACAGGTGGGCGCCGTAGAGCAGCCACAGCACCTGGGCCAGCTCGCCGGTCATGGCCAGGCGCTCGGCGACGATCACCGGCGGGCCGTCGTGGAGCTGCGGCAGCTCGCCGCGCGTGCCCGACAGCACCGAGCGGGCCCAGCTCGCGAGCTCGTCGCGCCAGCTGCTCGACGCCGGGTCGGTGACCCAGCCCGGGCTCGACGCCGCGCGGGGTGTGACCGCGCGCATCCGCTCGCGCCACGCGACCAGGCGCTCGGTGATGCCGCTGTCGGTCGTCGCGGCGGGCGTCGCCGCGGCCCCGGTCAAGAGCCTCGGGCCCGCGGGCAACGATGACGTCGGCCTGGTCGCGAACGCGGCGCTGGTCGCGGGCTGGATCGCGGCGACCGGCGCGCTGGCGCTGGCAGTGGTCGCGGGCTGGGCGCCCAGCACCTGGGTGCGCTCGCCGCCACCGGCCGCGAACCCTGGCCGCGGTCGCCCGGTCGGCACCAGCTCGAGCCCGCGGGCCGACAGCACCACCACCGACGGGTTCGGTCCGAACCACACGGCGTCGGACCCGGTCACGCCCTCGAGCGTGGCCAGCGGCGTCCGGCCGGTGAGATCGACGACGTAGACCGCGCCGGTGCGGGCGCCGACCACGACCAGCGCCTCGTGGCTGTTGTCGGTCGCGATGCGGAGCGGTGGCTCCGGCAGCTCGATGCGCGGCGGCTGACCGTGGCTGATGAGCGGGATCAGCTCGAGGCGATCGCCGTCGGCCGGCACCATCCAGACCTGGCGCGCGCCGCCGCCGACGAAGCGAGCCGCGGTCGGCTTGCCGAGGCGGAAGCGGCGGGCCGGCGCCCGGTTCTCGGGATCCCACTCCTCGAGCATGCCGGCGGTCGAGACCACGAAGCGGTTGGTGCTGAAGCGACCGACCGCGGCCACCGGGCCACGCAGCGCGAGCGGCGACGGGACCAGCTCTCGAGTGACCACGTCGACCACCGTCGCGCCGCCGGCGCCCATCAGCCAGACGTAGTCACCCGACGACGCCACCAGCCGCATCGCGGCCCGCAAGGTCAGCTCGCCGACCGCGGTCGGGCCTTGCGGATCGATCACGTGCAGCCGCGCGCTCGACGGGTAGCGCGACAGCACCACCAGCCGCAGCGGATCGCCGCACAGCGCGAGGTCGCAGCCCTCGGCCTCGGGATCGACGCCGATCTCGCCGATCACGCCGAGGGTCGCGCCGTCGATGAGCGCGATCCGGGTGGGCTCGGCCTGCGCGATCAGCGAACCGTCGGTGGACACCACCACCCGCAGCTCGGCGGTCGACGACGGAGGCGGGGCTGAGCTCATCGCCGCGATGGTATCAGGGCGGCAGCACGCGCATGCAGGCGCGGGTCGGCTTGCCATAGGGCGGCAGGTCGTCCCGGGCCGCGTCGCCGAGCACGACGCAGCGGTAGCCCTCGCCGCAGCTCTCGTCGGTCGAGCACGACTTGGTGCAGCGGCCGCCGGCCGACACCTGCGCCTCGCCGCGCAGGCCGTGCTCGAGGCACAGGTACGAGCGACAGCCGAGGCTGACGTGGCACGAGTCCCGGTACGGCCCCTGGCCGCACATGTTCCACCACACCAGGCCGCTGCCGAGCACGAACGCCGACGCCACCAGGGCGGTGCCCAGGCCGCCCTTGACCTTGGCCCAGCGCGCGCCCACGGTCAGCGCGGACCGATCTGCGCCCGCAGCCGCGCCTTCGCGATCGGCGTCGGATCGAAGCCGGTGGCGGCCTTGATCGCGTCGATCATCTGCTGCATCGACGCCGCCTGGTTCTTGTGGGCCCGGTAGAACGTGCCGATCACCCGGTCGAGGACGTCGACCCCGACCTGGGCGGCGACGTCCTTGTAGAAGAACGCGCCCTCCATGTACGGCAGGTCGGTGAACAGCTTGTCCTTGAGGATGTCGATCTGGTTGCAGCCGGTCGGCCACGCCGGCGAGCCGCCGGTGGCGATCGCGTCGTCGAGCTCGCCCTGGTACTCGGCCCACACCCGGGCCTCGTCGGCCGGACCGCCGACCGACGCGATCGCGCGCGCCGCCAGGTAGCTGACCGTGCCCTCGCTCAGCACGAAGTCCTCCCAGCACCGCAGGCGCACGCCGTCGCCGAACCAGCCGTGGGCGGCCTCGTGCGCCTGGGTGACCTCGTCGCTCATCGCGCCCTTGGCCACGTGCCAGTAGGGGTGGTGCTCCATGCCGCCGAACAGGCCCTCGCCCCACACCACCGACACCGCGGCGACGTCCTTGCCGAAGGCGTACGGCCCGAGGGTGCGCTCGTACCAGTCGAAGATCGCGACCAGGCGGCGGGTGCCGGCGGTCGCGTTGCGCTGGCCGCTCGGCAACCAGTAGACCGAGACCTTGGTGCCGGCGGTGGTCGTGCCGAGCGCGGTCTTGGTGTAGTCGCCGACCGCCCACGCCACCATGTACGGCGGCGCGTCGGTGGTGATCGCCGCCGGGTAGATCGCCTTCTTGCCGGCCGGCACGCCGTCGAGGTTGAGCTCGAACCGGGTGCCGTCGGCGGTGCGCGAGTGGCAGGGATAGAGGTTGCCGCAGAAGTACGGCCAGATCACCGTCGAGCCGCCGGGCAGGAGGCCGTCGGCCATCGCGTGGACCGCGAAGCCGTAGCTGATCACCAGCGGGCCGCGCACGGCCGACACCCGCAGTTTGCCGGCGGTGACGGTGTAGCGGCGGTGGCCGCGATCGTCGCTGACGTCGCTGATGGTCAGGCCGCCGGCGTCGAGGATGACGTTGCCCGGCTTCTCGAGCTCGAGGGTCGCGACCGCGGTGTGGGTCGCGAGATCGACGTCGAGGCTGGTGCGGGCGATGTCGACCGGGCTGGCGCCGTCGGCCTTGCCGTCGAGGAATTCCTGCTCGTCGGGTTCGGTCGGCGCGTCGGTGCACGCGGCGACGATCAGGAGCCCGAGCAGCCAGCGCGAGGACATGGACGATCCTATATCGTGTTTCACGGGCCCTCGGCAGGGATATCGGCGCAGCCGGGCAGGGCGCGCGCGTGGGCACACAGCGCCCGCCGCAGGGTGCAGCCGCTGTCGTGGCCGAGGCTACAGGTGGCCCGGTACAGGCGC
>JAYVSF010000775.1:0-4870 GCA_043775605.1 Myxococcales bacterium | reverse complement strand
GGCGACGCGCAGCCGGCTGGTCACCGGCCACGGGCTCACCCGCACCGCGACCCCCCTCGGTGGCGGCGGCGCCAGGCCGAGCGCGGCGGCCAGGTGCAGCCCGGCCAGGAGGCCGGCGGTGGTGCAGCCCGAGCCGACCGGCAGCACGATCCGGCGCGGCCACGGCAGCTCCCCGGCCGCGTGCTGGCTGGCCAGCTCGAGCGCCGCCGACAGCGCGCCCATCGCGCCGATCGGCGTGGCCGCACCCGGCGGCATCACCCAGCGCGGTCGACCGCGCCGTCGACGGAGCCACGCCATCGCGAACGGCAGCTCGATCACCGAGCGGATCAGCACCAGCTCGGGCTCACGCGCCAGGAGCGCGCCGAGGTTGGCCACGGCCGCGTCCTCGGCGGGCTGCGGAAACAGGAGGCAGCCCGCTGCGAGGCCGGCGGTGGCGGCGTGGGTCGCCGTGGCCAGCGCGTGGTTCGAGCCAAAGGCGCCGGTGGCCCACACCTGCTCGGCGCCCGACGCCCGGGCCTGGGCCAGCGCGACCTCGAGCGTCCGCACCTTGTTGCCGCCGTAGGTGCGCGCGCTCAGGTCCTCGCGCTTCACCCACCAGGGACCGTCGCCGAGCCGCATCACCGGGGTCGGCCAGTCGCCCAGCCGCACCCACGGCTGCTGGGCCCGCACCGCCGGCAGGATGCGCAACAGCGCGACGCCGTCGAGCCGATCAATCGATGCCGCGGCGGAGCTAGCGAGCCTTGGCGAGCGATCCACAATGACTCTGGGAGTTCGGGTCACGCGTGGAGGCACAAGGTCTGCCTTCCTCCGCCCGCAGGTCTTGGCGATGCGGAACGAGCGCCTATCTAGTGCTTGTGCTCGGGGACATACTCGGCCGGCGTCGTCACCGCGCCCTCGCCGAACAGGAATGCGGCGCACTGCTCCTTGAGCACGTCGTGCGACTTCTTTTGAGTCAGGTCGAGGCGGTACTCGTTGACGATCTTCTTGGAGTGCTCGATCCACTGAGTCCAGGCCTCCTGCGAGACCTGTTCGAAGATGCGCTGACCGAGGGCGTCGGCGAACGGCTTGTAGGGCAGGGCAGGGAGCTCGGCGCCGAGCTTGGCGCACTTGACCATCCGGGGCATGGCGGGCAGTCGACCAGGGTTTCGGCCGGCCGGCAAGCCGCCAACATCGATCACATCCGGGCGGGCGCCGGGGCCGAACATGTCGGTTCTGCCGCCAGCGGGTGACAGTTCGGGTACGTTCCGCCGCATGAGGCACGTCGCCGCGCTGACCCTCGCCTGTGGTTCGTTGCTCCTCGCCTGTGGTGACGACGGCGGCGGGCCGGGGCTCGCGGACTACTACCCGGAGCTGCCGGCCGAGGGCGGCGCGGTCGCGACCCACGCCGGGGCGATCACCACCGCCGATCAGCTGGTCCACGGCCCCGCGGCCCAGGGCCAGCTCGGCGACTTCTACCTGGCGAACTCCAAGGTCAAGTTCATCGTCGGCGCGCCGACCCGCGTGATCGGCGTGGTGCCGCCGGGCGGCAACGTCATCGACGCGGTCCGGCTCGACGCCGCTGGCCAGCCGACCGACGACGATCACTTCGGCGAGCTGTCGGTGATCTACAAGGCCGGCCGGACCTGCGAGCCCGACCGCCTCGAGATCGTGCGCGACGGCTCGGCCGGCGGCGCCGCGGTGCTGCGCGCGGTCGGCCACTCGGGCAACAACGACTTCATCAACCTCAAGGGCATCGGCGCGCTGCCGGTCGGCGACGCGATCGATCCCGACGTCCCCGACGACGTCCTGTGCGCGACCACCTACGTGCTCGAGCCCGACAGCACCGAGCTGCACGTCTACTGGTCGCTGTTCAACGACGGCACCACGCCGATCTCGGCGCCGCTCGGCGCGCTCAGCGACACCGGCGGCGAGACCGAGACCTGGCTGTCGCGGCGCGGCTTCGAGCGGGCCGGCATCGACGCGATCGGCGCGCTCGCCGATCCGGCGCCGACCGACTTCGCGGTCTACCAGTCGCCCGGGCCCGCGTACGGCCTGATCCCGCGGTTCGCGACCCCGACCCCGTCGGCCGGGTTCCTGATCGCCGGGGTCTCGGTGCTGCTCTTTGGCGCCGACAACCTGCTCGACATCTTCGCGACCGAGACCTACCAGCTCAACCTCGCGCCCAAGCAGGGCAAGCTGCAGCAGATCGACCTGGTGGTCGGCAGCGACGCCGAGGACAGCGATCGCGCGTACCGGGCCGGCGCGAGCCTGGTCGACGTCGGCGGCAAGGTCACCTGGTCGAGCGGCGCGATCGCGACCGGGGCCCGGGTCGGCGTCTACCAGGACGTCGACGGCAACGGCGTGATCGACCCCGCCGACGTGATCGTCAGCTACATGGACGTCGCCGCCGACGGCACCTACGCCGGCCAGATCGGCGCCGGGCCGTTCCTGGTGCGGGCCGAGGTCAAGGATCAGGGCCGGTCGCCGGCCGCCGCCGCCGCCGCCAGCCGCGACCTGGTCATCCCGGCGCCGATCAAGGTCGACTTCACCGTCGTCGACGACGCCACCGGCGACACCGTGCCCGCCCGCCTGCTGGTGGTCGGCGTCCACCAGGCGCTGCCCGACAAGCGGGTGTTCGAGACCTACGATCGCCTGCCCGGCGTGGTCCGGTCGCAGCACCTGGTGCGCGGCATCTCGACCGGCGCGGTCGCCGATCCGCCGCTGTACCTGCCGGCCGGCGGCAGCTACCGTATCTACGCCTCGCGCGGCACCGAGTGGTCGGTCGCGACGGCGCCGGTGGCGGGCACCGTCAACACCGCGGTGACCCTGCACCTGCGTCGGGTGGTCGACACCACCGGCTACCTGGCCGCCGAGTTCCACGTCCACCAGGTCGGCTCGCCCGACTCGCCGGTCGGCTCGCTCGAGCGGGTCAAGTCGGGGCTGTCGGCCGGCATCGAGCTGTTCGCGGTCACCGACCACGACGTGGTCTCGGATCTCGAGCCGATCGTCGACGAGCTCGCGGTCGACGATCTGATCCGGGTGGTGCCCGGCATCGAGGTCACGCCGTTCGCCTACGGCCACTTCAACGCCTACCCGATGACCGTCCAGCCGAACTCGACCGGCGGCGCGATCGACTGGGGCCGTGGCCGCGCCGGCTACGCGATGACCCCGGGCGAGATCTTCGCGGCGGCCCGGGCCCGCGGCGCTCGCGTGGTCGAGGTCAACCACCCGCGCGGCGAGGGCGCGATCGGCACGTTCCAGCAATTCTTCGACCGCGCCACCCTCAAGTACGACTACACCAACCGCACGATCTTCGGCGACTTCGCCTCGACGCCGGTGCCCAACGACTGGCTGCGGCTGCCGGGCGAGTCGTTGTGGAGCGACGCCTGGAACGTGCTCGAGGTCTGGAACGGCTTCTCGATGCGCGACACCGATGGCGACGGCCGGCGCGAGAACATCAAGCTCGACCGGGTGATGCGCGACTGGTTCAACCTGCTGTCGCTCGGCTTCTACGTCGCGCCGGTCGGCAACAGCGACACCCACGAGTCGGTCAAGACCCCGCTCGGCATGCCGCGGACGATGGTCCGGGTTCCGGACGACGGCCCGGCCGCGATCGCCGACGGCTCGATCACCGACGCGGTGATGAAGACGCTCGAGGGCACCGATCGCGCGCGCGACATCGTGGTCACCAACGGCCCGATGGTGGCGGTCAAGGTCGGCGGCATGGACGCGATCGGTCGGTCGGTGCCGGCCACCGCCGGCGCCATCACCCTCGAGGTCACGGTCACCGCGCCCGAGTGGGCGGACGTCGACACCGTCGAGATCTTCGCCAACGCCACCCCCGACACGCCGATCACCGGCACCACGCCGGTGTCGATGATCCCGCTGCGGTGCTGGACCTCGCGGCCGCTGGCCACGCTGTCGGGCATGGACCCGTGCGTGCTCGCGCCGATGGCGCCGCAGGCGATGACGGTGACCACGCAGTCGGTGTCCGGCCCCGGCAACGCCAAGCGGCTGGTCGCGACCGTGACCATCCGGCTGACCGCCGCCGACATCCGCAACCGGGCCGGCGCGACAGGCCAGGACGCCTGGCTGGTGATCCGGGCCCGCGGCGACAAGGCGATCTTCCCCATCCTGTCGGGCGATCTCATCACGGCCGACAACATCGAGACCCTGCTGCCGGTCCTGGTTGGCGGCAACCCGGCCGCGGTCGACGCCGTGCTGCGCGGCACCGGGGTCTCGGCCGCGGCCTTCACCGCGCCGATCTTCCTCGACTTCGATGGCGGCGGTTACCGCGCCCCGTTCCGGCCCTGACCGAGCCCACCCGCCCCCTGTAGCGGGCCTGTAACCCAGGCAACCCGGGGCCGGCCCAATGGGTCAATCTCTGGGACCCGGTCTTGCGCCGACCTCCGGCCCAGGCCACCCTGGAAACTCCGCATGGAAGCTGACGCGACCAATACCTCGATCTGGGATCTGATGGGCCACGGCGGCTACGCCATGTGGTTCATCATCGGCTTCTCGGTGATCGCCCTGGCGGTCGCGGTGGAGCGGGTGATCGCGCAATGGCAGTTCACGCGCCGGGCCCGGGCCCTGGCCGACACCGTCGGGCGCTGTCTGCAGCGCGGCGCGGTCCAGGAGGGCCGCTCGGCGTGCGAGCGCTCGCCGTCGCCGCTGGCCGACGTCTTCCTGGTCGGCTACGAGCGGCTGGGCCGGGGCAAGGTCGACAACCTGATCGCCGCGACCCACCGCGAGCGGCTGCGGGTCGCCGGCGATCTGCGCAACCGGCTGTGGATGCTTGGCACCATCGGCGCCACCGCCCCGTTCGTCGGCCTGTTCGGCACCGTCCTCGGCATCATGAAGGCGATGGGCCAGTTCAAGGGCGACGAGCAGG
>JAYVSF010000774.1:0-9047 GCA_043775605.1 Myxococcales bacterium | reverse complement strand
CCTGCGCCGGCAGAAGCGCTGGGCCCGCGAGATCACGCCGGCCGCACCCGAGGACGACGGCTCGACCTGGATCGAGACCCGACCCGATCCGGCCCCGGCCACCGACGCCGCGCTCGCCGCGCACGAGCAGTGCGCCCGGGTCGACGCCGCGGTCGCGGGCATGGGCGATCGCTACGGTGCGGTGTTCCGCCTGCGCTTCGTCGAGGGCTACACCGAGACCGAGATCGCGGCGCGGCTCGGCCTGTCGGTCGCCACCGTCAAGACCCGCGCGCACCGCGCCCGCAAGGCGGCCCGCACCGCCCTCGCCGCCTGATTCTGGCCAACCCCGTGACTGCGTAAGACCATGACCGGCAGCAAGACGTGGCGGACGCCGTGTCCCGGCCGCCAGCGGTGCGTGTCCGTGCGGCCACCACGAGCTGCAAGTCTGCGAGACCGTTCGGCCGCGGAGCTGGCATCGCGTTCGCAATTCCATGGGGCGTGCTCGCTGCCCTGCCCATCCTCGTCGCGCTCGGCTCCACCTCCTCGACCTCGGTCGCCCCGGTGCCCGGAACCGCGACGCCGTCGTCGGCGACCGACGCGACCCGCGAGGGCTCGGCGGCGACCACGGACGCGCCGGTCATCGTCGCCGCGATCCTCGGCGACGCCGATCGCGTGGTCGCGATCCACGAGCTGCCGGGCGCGGTCGCGTTCGACCTGATCGCGCGCGGGGTGCGCTGGCAGCTCACGGTCGCGCTCGATGACGACGGCATGGTGGTCGACACCGCGCTGGCCGCACTCGGTCGCGCGAGCGAGGCGGTGATGCGCAACCGGTCCGGCCTGACGCCGCACCTCACGCTCCACCGCGTCGACCGCATCGACCTCGGGCCGCCCGGCCGCCTGGTGCTGCGCGACGGGGCCAGGGCGCTGAACGTGCGGGTTCGTCCGGCCTGAGCGAGGTCAGCGCCGCTCGAGCAGGCGCCGGATGGTGGCGAGCAGCTGGCCGACGTCGATCGGCTTCTCGACGCACTCGACCCCGAGCGCCGGCGACAGGGCCTGGGCGCTGTAGCCGGTGACAAACACGATCCGCGCCGCCGGATCGAGCGCGCGCAAGCGGTCCCGCACCTCCTCGCCGCCGAGGCCGGGCATCGACATGTCGAGCACGACCAGGTCGAACGCGCCCGGGCGATCGTAGACCCGCAGCGCCTCGTGTCCGCCGTCGACCGCGGTGACCTGATAGCCGCCGAGGGACAGGACCCGCACCATCGCCCGCCGGACGAACGGCTCGTCGTCGACCACCAGCACCCGCTCGCCGCCGGGGCAATGATCGAGCGTCTCGCGGCCACGCTCGGGCGTGGTGTCGACGGTCACCGGCAACCACAGGACGAACATCGAGCCCTCGCCCGCGCGCGGTTCGCACGCGATGTGGCCGCCGGCCTCGTGCAGCATCGCGTAGCTGGTGGCCAGCCCGAGCCCGGTGCCCTGCCCGACCGGCTTGGTGGTGAAGAACGGCTCGAACACGCGCCGCCGGGTCGCGTCGTCCATGCCGCGACCGTTGTCGCTGACCGCGATCCGGACCAACGGGACGCCCGCCTCGACGAGTGACGATGGCGGCCGGAGCCCGTCCTCGCCGGCCCCGACCCGCGCGACCACGACCCGGATGGCCGGGCTCGACCGCTGGGCGACCGCGTCGCGCGCGTTGAGCAGCACGTTGAGCAAGGCCTGCTGCAGCGGCGACGGATCGCAGATCAGGCCGGGCGGGGTCCGGTCGTCGAGCTCGAGGACGATCTGGCGCTCGAACGAGCTGCGACAGATCTCGAGCACCTGCTCGATCGCTGGCCGCAGCGGCCGGTGCGGGGTCGACCGCGCCACCGCCGACCGCGAGAACATCATGAGCTGGCGGACCAGCTCGGCGCCGCGCCGGCTCGCGCCGTCGATGTCGTCGAGGATCAGCTGGAGGTCGGCGGGGCTGGCCCGGCGCGCGAGCTCGACGTTGGGCAGGATCGCCATCAGCAGGTTGTTGAAGTTGTGGGCGATGCCGGCGGTGAGCTGGCCGACCGCCTCCATCTTCTGGGCCTGGCGCAGCTGCTCCTCGAGCTGCTTGCGCTCGGTGATGTCGACCACGCCGCCGATGATCTTGCGCGGCGCGCCGTCGGGGCCGCGGAAGATCGCGCCCTTGGCCAGCACCCAGTGGATCGAGCCGTCGGGCCACACCACCCGGTGCTCGACGTCCTGGTAGGTGCCGGTGCGCATCGCAACGCCGATCGACGCCTCGATCGCCGGCCGGTCGTCGGGGTGGATCAGCTCGCGGTAGGCGCGATAGGAGGTCGGCCCGGCGCCGGCCTCGAGCCCGTACGCGGCGCAGGTCTGGTCGTCCCACGACACGACGTCGCTGGCCGCGTCCCAGCTCCACAGCCCCAGGCGGGCGGCCTCGATGGCCAGCCGCAACGTCTCGACCGCCTCGAGCGAGACCCGGCGCGTGGTCTGGGTCGTGGGCGAGGCGGAGCTCATCGCGACGGGTACGGCCCGCTCTCCCCGATCGTCGTCACCGCGAGACGGCATGCCGTACGGTACCGCCACCGACCGCTCGTCGGGAAGGCCGGACCGAGTACAGTGCCGGCGATGCGCCAGAAGCTCGATCGTGAGGCCGCGGTCGCCGGGCTGATCCCCGGCGCGCCGATCGAGCTGCTCAAGGACCTGCACCTCCTGACCCGCGACGGCGAGCTCAACGCCGACTCGCGGCGCAAGGCCAAGCAGATCCGCCACCTGCTGCAGCTGCTCGCGCCCGCCGTCGACGACGTCTACGCCCGCCACCCGGCGCCGGTCATGGTCGACTGCGGCGCCGGCAAGAGCTACCTCGGGTTCCTGCTCTACGCCCACCGCCTCCTGCGCGAGACCCAGGGCGAGCTGATCGCGATCGAGAGCCGGCCCGAGCTGGTGACGGTGGCCCGCGAGCGCGCGACCCGGTTCGGCTACGCGCGGATGACGATGATCGAGGGCACGATCGCGGCGGTGGCCCTGCCCGCGCGGCTACACCTGGTCACCGCGCTGCACGCCTGCGACACCGCCACCGACGACGCGCTGGTCCGCGGGATCGCCGGCGGCGCCGACTGGATCGCGGTGGTGCCATGCTGCCAGGCCGAGGTCGCGCGCCAGCTCGGTGAGCGCGGGCCGAGCGAGCCGGCGCTGGCCACGCTGTGCGCGCATCCCTGGCACCGGCGCGAGCTGGGCTCGCACCTCACCAACGTGATTCGCGCGCTCGCGCTCGAGGCCCACGGCTACCAGGTCACGGTCACCGAGCTGACCGGCTGGGAGCACTCGCTGAAGAACGAGCTGATCCTGGCCCGCCGGATCAAGCGCTTCGATCGCGCGGCCCAGGGCCGGCTCGACGAGCTGCTGGCGCGGTTCGGCGTCGAGCCCGCGCTGATCCGCGGCCTGGCCGCGCTGGCGCCCGCGCCAGCGAAGGATGCGACCGATGGTCCCGGGCTCGCCGCGCCGTAGCCGCCGCACCGAGGCGTACACTCGCGGCGACGATCGCCGCACCTTCGTCCGCCAGTCGGTCGCGACCTTGAAGACCCGGGCCTGCGACCCGGGGGCCGGTCGGGGCGGGATCAGGCGGGGTCGAGCGGCACGGAACCCCGAGGTCCCAGCCCGCCTCCGCGGCGGGTCGCGACCGGCACCTGGCGATCCCGGGTCGCGGCGCCGAGCCTGCGCTATCAATCGGTTGGGCCGGGCACGCGGGCTCGACCATGGCGTGGCGCGGGCCGCGGGTGCGGTGCTCGGCCACGACTTCTCGTCCGTGCAAGTCCACCGCGACGGTCACGCTGACGCGCTCGGCACCCGCGCCTTCGCGTGCGGCGACGAGCTGCACTTCGCGAGCGCGCGTGCCAGCCGGGCACCGCCGACGGCCGCGCGCTGATCGGCCACGAGCTGGCGCACGTCGCGCAGCAGCGCTACGGGCTGACGACGGTGCAGGGATCGAGCTGCGCGCCGCGGTACAGGCCGTCCTTGAGCGTGCCGCGCACGGTCAGCGCGGACCGGTTCTTCTCCATCACGGCGTTCAGCGCGGCGTTGGGCTCGACCAGCGGCAGGTGACAGCCGACCTTGCCCTCGTAGCTACCGATCGCGGTCAACAGATCGATGCGGACGTCGATGATCTTGTCGCCCTTGCCGCGCGAGATCGTCGAGCCGAAGTACGCGCCTGTGACCGACAGCTCCTTGCCCTGCCAGCCCATGTAGGCCCCGGCCAGACGGTCGATCGCGACCGCCGCCGTCCCGCCCGGCACCGGCTGCGCGTCGGCCTGCGCCGAGCCCGGCTGCGCGATCACCACACAGTCCTCGAACCACATCGTCGGCGGCTTGCCGCTCCAGATGCCGTACAGCTTGCCCTTCACCGTGATCGCGGTCTTGTTGTCGACCTTCTTGCCGGCCTCGCTCGCGGCCAGATCGCAGCGCACCAGCGCCTGGTCGTTCTTGACCTCGGGTTGCGCGGCGAGGTCGAGGCCCGTCCGCAGCGTGTCGTCGCTGCCCATGAAGAACGCCGGGAAGCCGACGAACGTGAACTCGCCCTTGTCCGGCCACTGCTTGACGATGTGGTCGAGCTCGGCGACCGACAGCGGCTTGCTGGCATCGACGTCGGCCGGCAAGACCAGGGGCGGCGTGGGCTGCGGTGGTGGCGGCGGTAGCGGCGTGGGTGCGACCGTGGCGACCGTGGCGACCGTGGCGGCCGTCGAGCCGGAGCCCGGGGCCGCGTGGTCCTTGTCGTTCTCGGCGATCTTGGGCTTGGCCTTGCCGCAACCCGCGGCCGCCACCAGCACCAGCGCGAACGCTCCGACCCGTGTGTGGTTCATCCGCCGGACATACCGCATCGCGCCCCTTGGATGACGACCCACCCGCGATCAGACGATCAGGTACTCGCCCTCGGCCGCGGCGAACAGCGGCACCTTGGTCGTGGCCCGGGCCCGCTCGACCAGCAGGTCGATGGCGGCGTCGGTGGCGTCGGGGCTGTGGTGGAAGAGCGCCAGCCGCCCGACCCCGGCGGCCTCGGCCAGGTGGACCCCAGCCGACACCGGCGAGTGGCCCCAGCCGCGGGCCAGGGCGTAGGCGTCGTCGTCGTGCATCGCGTCGTGGACCAGCAGGTCGGCGCCGGCCGCCAGCGCGAACGCCTCGGGCGTCGGCCAGTCGGGCTCGGGGTACTCGACGTCCGAGAGGATCGTGACGGTCTTGTCGTCGGCCTTGATCCGGAAGCCGGTGGTCCACATGTTGCCGTGCGGCACCGCCGCGGTCGTGACCTCGAAGCCGTCGACGACCAGCTCGCCGCCGGGCACGAACACCTCGATGCTGACGCCGGCGACCAGGTTCTCGAGACCGTTGAGCGGGCTGTAGTGGGGGGCGAGCTGGTTCTGCAGGGTCTGGGTCAGCGAGCTGCCGGCCGGGTCGGCGCCGAGGATGCGGATCTTGTTGCCCTTGATGAAGAAGGGCGTGAAGAACGGCAGGCCCTGGATGTGATCGAGGTGGGTGTGGCTGAGCAGCACCGGCAGGACCCCGAGGCCCTGGCTGAACTCGCCCGCCATGAGCAGCTTGCCGTACTCGGTGGCGCCGGTGCCGAGGTCGACGAGCAGGCGGGCGCCGTGGTCGCTGACCAGCTCGATCGACGTCGTGTTGCCGCCGTACTTCAGGAAGTCGGGGCCGCACATCGCGAACGAGCCGCGCACGCCCCAGAACCGGATCCTCACGCGGCACCGGGCCGGGCGCCGACGGACAGGACCATGCCCTCGCAGGCGGTGACGACGTCGATGCCGCGCTGGGCGCCGAGCGCGCGGTAGCGGAGCGCGATCTCGTCCATCTGATCGTCGGTGTGCGACGGCGAGTGGTGGTAGAGGATGAGCCGACGCACGCCGATGCCGCCGACGATCTCGAGCGCGTGCTCGGGCGTCGAGTGGCCGTAGTGCGGGAACCGGGCGTACTCCTCCGGCAAGAAGTGGGTGTCGTAGATGACGGTGTCACAGCCGTGCAACGCGACCATCAGGTCGGCCTGCATGCGGTCGAGGGCCTTGCGATCGTCGGCGGTCAGCTCCTCGAGGCCGGGCAGGAAGTGCTGCTTGTGCAGGACCTGGGTGAACGGCGCGGTGTCGGCGACGTAGGCCACGCTGGTGCCGTCGGCGTCGAGGCGATAGCCGACCGCGCCGAACGGGTGGTTGAGCGCGATCGGCAGCACCTTGATCTCGCCGAAGGTCATCAGCGCGCCCGGCTCGACCTCGTGGAACTCGAACTCGGCCGGCACCGCCGACAGCGGCATCGGGAAGAACTCGTGACGGGTGATGCCGCCGATCACCTGCTGCAGCTCGTCGGCGGCGGTGAGCAGGGCGTAGACGTGGATCCGGGTGCCGGGCACGTAGGCCGGCTCGAAGAACGGCAGGCCCTGGATGTGGTCCCAGTGGACGTGCGACAGCAGGATGTGGTGGACCCCGGCGACGCCGTGGGCCTCGCGGGCGAGCTTCTGGCCGAGGGCACGCAGCCCGGTGCCGGCGTCGATGACCAGGCTCTGGCCCGACGCGGTCCGGACGTCGACGCACGACGTCTGTCCGCCGTAGCGCACGGTCCCGCGACCGGGCACCGGGTAGCTGCCCCGGACGCCCCAGAAGGTGATCTCCATCCGGGGGAAATCCTAACCGCTCTCGCCGGCCAGCGATACTCGCGGGCGCGGGTTAGGGCGCGGATCAGCGGCAGCCGGCGCGGCCACGGCGCCTGCCGGTTCCACAGGTTGAAGGTGACGACGCGCAGGCGTTCCACCCGGCGAGTATGCGACATCCGGTCGAGCCCGCGCGCGGCCCGGTCGCTTCGGTGTATGAACGCGGCGATGGCTCGTCGCGCGCATCCAGCGCATCCAGCGCATCCGGCGCGTGCCCACGGCGGCGGTCCGCGGGTGATGGTCATGGGCGCGGGGGGCATCGGCGGCATCGTCGCGGGCTCGCTGGCCGCGGTCGGCACCGACGTGGTCGCGATCTCGACCAACCCCGAGATCCAGGCCGCGGTCACCCGCGACGGCTTCCGCCTGCACGACGGCGGCCGCGAGCGCAAGATCGCCGGCCGGGTCCTGGCTGCGCCGCCGCCGGGCGAGCGGTTCGACGTGGTCGTGCTGGCGACCCAACCACCGCAGGTCGAGGACGCGGCCCGGACCGCGGCGCCGGCCCTGGCCGACGGCGGGGTGATGGTGGTGCTGCCGAACGGGCTGTGCGAGGCGCGGATCGCGCGCGTGGTCGGCGGCGAGCGGGTCATCGGCGCGATCGTGGCCTGGGGCGCGTCGATGCCGGCGCCCGGGCGCTACGACCGCACCGCGGCCGGCGGCTTCACCCTCGGCCGACTGTCCGGTCCACCGGACGAGGCCTGCCGGCGGGTCGCGGCCCTGCTCGAAGCGGTCGGGCCGGTCACGTTGACCGACAACCTGCTGGGTGCGCGCTGGAGCAAGCTCGCGCTCAACTGCGCGATCTCGTCGCTCGGCACCATCGGCGGCGAGCAGCTGGGGCCCCTGGTCCGGGTCCGGCGCTATCGCCGGCTCGGGCTCGAGATCATGACCGAGGCGGTGGCGGTGGCGCGGAAGGAGCAGGTCACGCTCGAGAAGGTCGCCGGCACCGTCGACCTCGAGTGGATCGCGCTCACCGACGCGGAGCGCCGGGCCCGCGGCGGCGCCGGCCTGACCGCGAAGCACGCGCTGCTGCTCGCGGTCGGGCTGCGCTACCGGCGGATGCGCAGCTCGATGCTGGCCGCGATCGAGCGCGGCCGGGTGCCGGCGGTCGACTTCCTCAACGGTGAGGTCGCGACCCGCGGCCGGACCCACGACGTGCCGACGCCGATCAACCGGCGCGTGGTCGAACTGGTCCACTCCATCGCGGGCGGCGGCGAGCGCTCGAGTCGCGCGCTCCTCGATCGCCTGTTCGCCGAGACCCGCTGACGAGACGAAGCGTCGCGCCTGCGCTACCCTCCCGGCGCTCATGCTCGGACCCAAGCCTGCGTACGACATCGCGCTCCTGCCCGGCGACGGCATCGGCGCCGAGGTGGCCGCCGAGGCCCGCACCCTGGTCGAGGCGGTGACCGACCGGCTCGGCGTCGGCCTGCGCTTCGACGAGATCCCCTGCGGCGGACGGTACTACCTCGAGCACGGCCGCGAGCACGGCCGCGATTGGCCGGAGGACGGCGAGGCTCGCTGCAAGGCCGCCGACGTCATCCTGCTCGGCGCGGTCGGCTGGAACCACCCCGACGGCACGCTGGTCCAGCTGCCCGACGGCCGCATGGCCGGATGGTCGCCGGTGATCGGCAACCGGGTCCGGCTCGGGCTGTACGCCAACATCCGGCCGATCCGGCTCCTCGCCGGCGTGCAGCACGGCCTGTCCGGTCGCTTCGCCCAGGTCTGGGAGCCGGGCAAGGTCGACATGATCATCGTGCGCGAGAACACCGAGGGCCTGTACAGCGGCATCGGCGGCATCCTCGGCGACACCGCGATCGACACCCGGGTCATCACCCGCGCCGCGTCGCGCCGGGTGATCCGCAAGGCGTTCGAGCTGTCCCGGGCCCGCGCCACCGGCGCCCCGCTCGACGGCAAGAAGCGCGTGACCTGCGTGGTCAAGAACAACGTCCTGCAGGGCTGCAAGCTGTTCCACGAGGTGTTCCGCGAGGTCGCCGCCGACTTCCCCGACATCGAGCAGGACACCGCGATCGTCGACTCGTTCGGCATGTTCCTCTTGACCAAGCCCGAGTTCTACGACGTGGTCGTCACCACCAACATGTTTGGCGACATCGTCACCGATCTCGGCGCGGTGCTGCAGGGCGGGATGGGCATGGCGGTCGGCTGCAACGTCGGCGACGACCACGCGATGTTCGAGCCGATCCACGGCTCGGCGCCGCCGCTGGCCGGGCGCGACCTCGCCAACCCGCTGGCGATGCTGCTGGCCACCGCCGAGGCCCTGGCCTGGCTGGGCCGGCGCCACGGCGATCACCGCCTGCTCCAGGGCGGCCGCGCCATCGATGACGCGGTGGCGACGATCGTCGCCCGCGGCAAGCCGCTGACCACGGAT
>JAYVSF010000773.1:0-14636 GCA_043775605.1 Myxococcales bacterium | reverse complement strand
GCCGCGGTCGCCGGCATCGTGCGCAGCCACCAGGCCGGCCTGCGGGTCGAGACCCGCCCCGGCCACGGCGCCCGGTTCAGCATCTACTTCCAGCCCCTGCCCGGGGTCGAGGTGCCGCCCGAGGTGGCGGCGGCGACCCGGTTCACCGGGACCGCGCTGGTCGTCGACGACGACCCGCGGGTCGCCAAGATGACCGGCCGGCTGCTCGCGGCGCTCGGCTTCGACTGCGTCGTCACCGACGGCGGCGGCCAGGCGCTGGCCCGCTTCAGCGAGCGGCCCGACGCCTACGCGGTCGTGGTCTGCGACGTGCTGATGCCGGGCCTTGACGGGCCGGGCACGGTGGCGAAGCTGCGCGCGGTCCGCGCCGACCTGCCGGTGCTGTTCATCTCGGGCTACACGCCGGACCTGGACCTGGCGCCGAGCGGCGGCGCGCCGACCGGCTTCCTGGCCAAGCCGTTCGACGACCGCGGCCTCGCCGCCGCCCTCGGCCACCTCGTGGCGCCGGCCGCCCGACGGTGACGGTGCAGGTGCGGTAGCGTACCCGTCGTGCGCTACCTCCACCCTGCCCGCGACGAAGAGCTCGAGCTCTCGACCGACGACGTCTTCCTGAACCCCGGCTACTTCGACGGCGGCTCGCGCCTCGACACCGATCTGTCGCCGCCCGACTTCCCCGGCGGCTCGCACCCGATCGTGTCGGCCAACATGAACGCCGTCACCGGCAAGCGCATGGCCGAGACCATGGCCCGGTTCGGCGGGCTCGGCGTCCTGCCCCAGGACATGGAGCTCGACACCGTCGCCCGGATCGTCAAGCACATCCACGCCGCCGACGCGCGCTACGACACGCCCTTGGCGGTGTCACCGCGGGCCACGCTGCGCGACGTCCAGGGCATCATCCGCAAGCGGTCGCACGACCTGGTCGTGGTCGTCGACGAGGAGCGGCGGCCACTCGGCCTCGTCACCCAGGCCGATCTGCGCGATCGCGACCAGTACACGCCGGTGACGGCGCTGATGTCGTCGCGCCTGATCTCGTTCCCGGTCGGGGTCGCCAACCGCGACGCCTTCTTGCAGATGGAGGAGGCCCGGGTCAAGGCCGCGCCCGTGCTCGACGAGTCGGGCCGGCTCGCGGGCGTGATCACCCGCAACGATGCGGTGCGCCTCGAGCTGCTCCGGCCGGCGCTGTCGCCGCGGGGCGAGCTGATGGTCGCGGCCGCGGTCGGGATCTCGGCCGCCGCCGCGGATACCGCCGGCGCGCTCCTCGAACTCGGGGTGTCGGCGATCGTCCTCGACACCGCCCACGGCCACCAGCGCCGGATGCTCGAGGCCCTCGCCGCCGTCAAGGCCGTGGTCGGCGGCCGGGTGCCGATCGTCGCCGGCAACGTCTGCACCGCGGCCGGCACCGACGCGCTCATCGACGCCGGCGCCGACATCGTCAAGGTCAACATCGGACCCGGAGCGATGTGCACCACCCGCATGCAGACCGGCGCTGGCCGGCCGACCTTCACCTCGGTGCTGGTCTGCGCGCGCGCTGCCCGCGCCCGCGGCAAGCACGTGTGGGCCGACGGCGGCGTCCGCCACCCGCGCGACGTCGCCCTGTACCTCGCCGCCGGCGCCGCGCGCGTGATGATCGGCACCGCGCTCGCCGGCACCTACGAGAGCCCCGGCGACGTCAAGGAGGACCAGGCCGGCCTCCTCTACAAGGAGAACTACGGCATGGCCAGCGGTCGCGCGGTCAGCGATCGCAACGCCGATCAGGATCCGTTCGAGCGGGCCAAGCGGGGCTTCTTCCGCGAGGGCATCTCGAGTTCGCGCATCTACATCCGCGAGGGCCAGGAGAGCGTCGGCGCGGTGCTGGTCGACGTGATCACCGGCGTGCAGTCGGCCTTCACCTACGCCGGCGTCCGCACCGTCACCGAGTTCCACGACCGCGCCGAGATCGGCGTCCAGACCGCCGCCGGCTACGTCGAGGGCACGCCCCACGGCAGCGTCCGCCCCTGACCTCGCGCCGGCCTGCTACCGTCGGCGCGTGCCACCCCCGCGGTGCCCGACCGTCGTCAGCCCGGGAGCCAGCGCATCGCCTCGGCGAACCCGCGGCGCTCGACCCCGGGCGGTCTTGATCTCGATGACGAACCGCGCACCGTCGCGCTCGAGCACGAGGTCGGCCTCGGCTGGCTCTGGGTCGTGGCGGCGGCGAGCCCCGACGGCACGGTCACGTTCCTCGATCCGACCCAAAGCCGGACCCGGAAGGGTGTGAACCTCCCGACGGCCGCGAGCATCGCCAACCTGCTCGCGTGGGTCGACGACGTGTCGTCCACACGCAGCCGGCGCTGATGGCGCATCGCCCGAGGTCGTCGCGCTCAGCGGTGCTTGGCGCCGGCGATCAGCCGGGCGTAGGCCTCGGCGGCGCGATCGCAGACCGCGACCAGCCCGGCGAGCTGGACCGGGCTGGGTCCGTCGCCGGCGAGCTGGTGGCCGTACAGGAGGTTGACCGGGCGCTTGCCGATCTCGATCGCCTGCACGGTCGCCGTCGACGGCGCCGGGCCGCGCAGCACCTTGTGCCACCAGTAGGTCATCACCGCCGACGGCGGCGGCGGCCCGTGGAACTGGCCGTCCTCGGCCTCGACCGCTTGCCGGAACCCCGACGGCGCGTCGAGCGGGATCAGCGACAGCTCGACCCGGGCGGCGACGCCATCGGTGCCGAACGCCTTCCAGCCGAAGCCGAACGTGTCGCGCACGTACAGGAGGGCGGCGACGTCGAACAGGCCGCTGGCGAAGCCCATCAGCGCGTCGGCGATCGCCTCGCGATCGACCGCGACCTCGATCGCGGTCAGCGCGGCCGCGACGTCGAGCGGCTCCCAGTCCTCGAGCACGGCGATGTGCTCGCTCACCGACAGCGCGGGCGCGGTCGGCCCGATCGCCGCGGTGTCGGCGGTCGCGGTGCCGTCGGCGCTCAGCTCCTCGAGCAGGTCGCTGGCCTCGAGCGCGAGGTCGTCGGCGCTGTTCGCCGGCGTCGGGGACGGCGGTCGCGGGTAGCGCAGCACCGGCGCCGGCCCGGGCGCGATCACCGGGTTGTCGGTCGGCGGCGGCAGCCCCGGCAGCGGCGGTGCCGGCAGCCCGATCGGCACCGGCCCGTTGGCGCGCGGCTGATCGCCGAACCGGAGGAAGCGCGACGGCCGGGCCACGCCGAAGTACCGCTCGATGTAGTAGTAGATGCGGACTTCGGCGGCGATCCGCGGCAGCACCCGGAAGCCGGTGATCCGGGTCAGCGCCTCGATCGTCCCGAGGTCGAGCGGATCCTCGAGCGCGACGATCAGGTGGCGATCCTGGACGATCAGCGGCACGCACTTGAACTTCCAGGCCTGCTCGGCGGTGAGCAGCCGGACCGCGGCCCGCTTGGCCCGCTCGAGCATGGCCCCACTCGCGATCGGGATGCCCAGCTCGAGGCCGAGATAGACCGTCAGCGCGTCGAGGTCGATCAGCCCCAGCTCGAACAGCACGGTGCCGAGGCGCCCGCCGCCCTGGGCCTGGACGCGCAGCGCGTCATCGAGCTGACCCTGGGTCAGCCGCCCGTCGTGGATGAGCATCTGCCCGAGCTTCATGCGGCGGCGACACCTTACTCCAGAATGCCCGGGGCGCGCTCGACCGGGCGCCGGACCGCGCCGCGGCCGAGGCGGTGTGCTACCACCTGATCGTGCGGGCCGATCGGCGCGACCCACCTCACCACGACCGGCCCGGCCCGGTCGCCGTCGTGCTCGGCGTCGCCCTGGGCCTGGCCGCGTGCGGCAACTCGCAGGCGCCCCGGCCCGACGCCGCCCCGCCGATCTCGCTGACCCCGCCGCCGCGCCCGCGCCCGCCCGAGATCCCGGCCGGCACCACCTCGCTCCGCCTGATCCGCACGGTCGCGGTCCGGCTCGGCCCCGACGACGACAGCAAGCGCATCGGCACGATCGCCCAGGACACCCGCATCGCCTGGCGCGACGTCTCGGCCGGGCCCGGCTGCAAGAAGAGCTGGTACGCGCTCGAGCCGCAGGGCTGGGTGTGCGGCGACTTCCTCGACCCGACGACCCGGTCACCGTCGGCGGTCGAGATGCCGCGCCTCGATCGCGGCGAGACCGTGCCCGGCACTTACGGCAAGGTGATCGAGGCCGGCGCGACGCTGTACGTCAAGGCCAAGGCCCCGAGCAGCAAGAAGGACAGGGACAAGGGCAAGAAGCCGGGGTCGGGCAAGGACGTGAAGGACGCCAGCGCGGGCACCGGCAAGGGCGGCAAGGAGCCCGACCTTGGCCCGGCCACCGCGCCCGAGGCGCCCGAGGGAGCCAGCGACTTCAACGCCGCCGCCGCCGCCGCCGGCCTGGTCAAGGGCCGACCGCTGCTCGGCTCGGTCAACGTCCGCAAGTACGGCGAGCTGGTGTCGAACGGCAAGGTGTTCTGGAAGGTGTCGCGCAACGCCGACGAGTACCTGCCCGCGGCCCACGTCCGCGAGCACAAGCCGAGCCTGTTTCAGGGCACCCGGCTCGGCGACGACACCGGCATGACGGTGCCGATCGCGTTCGTGTGGCCGAAGGGCTCGAGCACGCTGGCCTGGACCCGCGGCGCGGCGCGCGGCGGCGGCCTGCGCCGACAGCTCGAGGAGCGGACCGCGGTGCCGGTGCTCGAGTCGGCCCAGGACGGCGCGCGGATCTTCGCCTACCGGATCGGCGACGACGAGTGGATCGACGCCGACGACGTCCGGGTCGAGCGGCCGGTCGCGCTGCCGGCCGGGTTGAAGCCGGGCGAGCGCTGGATCGACGTCGATCTCGACACCCAGATCCTGGTCGCGTACGAGGGCGATCTCGCGGTCTACGCCACGATGATCTCGGCCGGGCTCAAGGACACGCCGACCGAGACCGGGGTCTACCGGGTGTGGAAGAAGGTCGCCGAGACCGATATGAAGGGCCTGTCGGGCGAGGATCCGTACTCGGTGGCGACGGTGCCGTGGACCCAGTTCTTCAGTCCCGAGAAGGGCCTCGCGCTGCACACCGCGTACTGGCACGACAAGTTCGGCCTGCCGAAGAGCCACGGCTGCGTGAACCTGGCGCCGCGCGACGCGCGCTGGCTGTACTTCTTCACCGATCCGCAGGTGCCGCCCGGCTGGTCGATGGCGGCCGGCGTGGTCGAGGCCCCGGGCTCGATCGTCCGGGTCCGGTCCAAGGACGATCCCGATCCGCCGGTGCGCGGCTACGCCCAGAAGGTCGATACCGACGACGACGACGCGCCCTGACCGCGGCGCGTCGAAGCATCGTCGCCGTCGCCGTCAGCGCTCACGACGACGTCAACGGTAGCCGCGGCCGCAGGCTGACCAGCACCGGCGCCGGCGTAGCGCCGACCGCGGCCTCGGCGGCGTCGAGGGCCGCGACGAGGTCGGGGCCGAACACCGCGGCCACCGTCTCGCGCGCGACCCGGTACACCGACGGCGCGCCCGGATGATCGGCGCAGTCGTAGTCGACGAAGTCGTCGGACAGCACGAACGCGTCGTCCTCGTAGCTCAGCGGGAACAGGCGACAGATGTGGGGCTTGACCTGGTGGAAGTCCCAGCCGCCCTCGAGCGCGGCCCGGTGGATCGCGCAGCCGCGGGCGTCGTGCGACAGGAACACGCAGCCGCCGCCGAAGGTCGCGGTCCGCACGTGCTGGCCCGACGGATAGTCCGGATCGTCCTGGACCTCGGTGGTGAACCACGGCGCCGCGGCCGCCGCCGGCGTCAGCAGCGCACGCAGCTGATCGGCGTGCTGCAGGATCGCGTCACGCTCGGTCAGATCGACGTCGGCGCCGTACTGGCAGCAGGCCTCGAGCAGCGGCCTCGGCGGGGCGAGCGGCTGGCCCTCGTCGGCGACCTGGGTGCACGCGTGGGTCATGCAGTCGGCCACCACCCGACGGAAGAAGATGGCGCGCTGGGCGCGGCGAAAGCGGGGATGGGCGACGGCAACGAACTCGGGCTCGGACACGCGCGGACCCTAGCAGGCCCCTCCGATCGTCGGGCCGCCTGCCCCCGTCCGGGCCGCGCCGCCCACATGTCGCACCCGGCCGGCCGGCTCGGAGGGTGATCGCCCGCACCCGTCGACGCCCCATCGCACCCCGTCTGGTCTTGCCTGGCCATTGCCGCCCGGGGCGGTAGGTGAGTACGCTCCCGTCATGATGCGGCGACTCGGGCTCGTGACGATCTTGTCGATGTGGGCGGCGTGCAACTACCACCCCTCGGGCTCGGATGCGATCGACGCCGCGGGCGATGGCAGCGTCGCGGACGCCCGGCCCGACGCCGCCGACATCGACGCCCGGATCATCGATGCTCGGCCGATCGACGCCCACACCGATGCCCCGGTCGACGCGGCCACCGACGCCCCCACCGACGCCCCCACCGACGCCGCTATCGACGCCGCTATCGACGCCGCCATCGACGCGCCCATCGACGCCCCCGGCCCGCTGGTCACCACGCTGGTCATCGACACCGCCGCCGACTTCAACCTCGGCAACCCGCAGATCTCCGAGGGCTTCGTCGATCCCGCCGGCCGGTTCGAGCCGCGCGCCTACTACCTCGGCGGCCTGTGCGCCGCCGGCAGCAACATCCGGCTGTTCACCGACGGCAACGTCGCCGACGGCACCACCCTGACGGCCGCCAACAAGGTCGGCCTGGCCCGCTTCAACCAGCTCACCCTGCTCGACGCCACCGTCCCGGTCGGCGTCGGCATCGTCGATCCCGCCGACTGGACCTACTGGCACGTCGGCGAGGTCTACCTGACCGCCGGCGCCCACACCTTCGGCTTCCGCGTCGACGACGCCGGCTTCGTCGAGCTGGCGCCGATCGCCGTCACCACCGCGTTCACCAAGCTGATCGGCGCCAACACCGCCGACGGCGAGAAGACCGCGGTGTTCACCGCCGCCGCCACCGGCTGGTACGGTCTGCGCTACGCCGTTTCGCAAGCCAACGGCGCCGTCGGCATGGCCCTGCGGCTCGACGGCCAGGTCCTGTCGCGCTTCAACACTCGCTGCCGCGCCGATCAGCTCGGCGGCCTGGCCCAGCTCGTCGACGACGAGGGCCAGGGCCTCAAGCTCAGCGGCTCGAGCATGGACACCAGCGCGCAGGTCGTGAACCGCAACTGGGGCTTCAACAGCCCGACCGACATGGGCCTGACCAGCAACGACGTCTGGTCGACCCGCTGGTCCGGGCAGCTCCGGATCGACATCGCCGGCACCTTCACCTTCCGGCTCGACACCGACGACGGCCAGCGGATGTGGATCGACGGCGTCCGGGTCACCAGCGCGTTCGACGACCTGCCCCACAACCTCACCACCAACCCGCTCGCGCTGACCGCCGGCTGGCACGATCTGGTCGTCGAGCAGACCGAGAACACCCTCGGCGCCAAGGCGATCTTGCTGGTCGCGTCCGGCCCCGAGCTGGTCGGCGTCGGCATCCCGCCCAGCCGCTTCCGGCCGGCCGAGGCCCGGGCCGAGCGGGTCGAGGACAAGAGCCACGACGTCACCGTCAACCTGCCCGGCACCGACGGGTTCGCGCTCGCCGTGCCGGCCGGCGCGGTGGTCACCGGCGTCGACGTCGGCTACCGCGTGCAGATGGCCAACCCGCTGGCGCTGACGGTCAGCCTGACCAAGGGCGCGGTCACCTCGCAGCTGCGCGGCCCCAACTCGCTGTCGTCGTTCGACCACGTCCACCCGGTCGCGTTCAACGGCCAGGATCCGTCGGGCGCATGGACCCTGACCTACGCGACCGCCAACGGCGCCACCGGCCAGGCTCTCGGCGCGTGGCTCACTGTCCACTACCGGGACCCCGGGTTCAGCGGCCCGATCGCCCAGACTGCGCAGCTCTTCACCAGTGTCCGCGACCTGACGGGCGGCATGGGCACCGTCACCGCCCTCGGCCCGCTGCGGTTCACCGCCTCGCCGGCCATCGGCGCCACCCACTACACCTACCTGCGGACCTGTCCGACCCCGGCGACGTGCACCGGCGGGTTCAGCGGGCCCTACACCAGCGGCGCGACGCCGGTCGTCGCGCCCCAGCGCTACGTCCAGTTCGCGTTCGCGATCAGCACGGACACCGACCACGACTCGTACCTCGATCGCTTCGAACTCGACTACGTGGTCACGCCCTAGTCGCGCGGGCTGCGCCTCACTCGGCCGCGCCGTCGAGCACGCCGGCACCGTCGACGGTCTCGAAGGTCGAATCAAAGACGTGGAGCGTCGTCGCCGCGCCGCCGAAGAGATCCGTGGTCTGCGCGCCGGAGTCGTCGCTGGCCGACGCTTCGCGCAGCCACAGCGCGCCGTCGATGTAGAAGTTGACGCGCTGGGTGAGCTGGGTGGCGCGATTGCCGCCCGCCGCCGTCCCCAGGTTCCACGAGCGCGCGCCCTGGACGTCAGCGACGTTGGGGCCGAGGTTGTCGCGGTAGGTCCCGCCGATGCGGATGACCGCGCCGCCATCGTGGACGGTCGAGCCGTTGTCGATGTTGCTGCCATCGCGCCCGTTGTCGCGGCCGACGCAGTCGACCTCGAGGATCCGCGCTGTCGCCGTGTAGGCCAGCCCGTCCCACGCGTTGGCCTCGGCGACCGCGCCGAACGCCAGCGCCTCGTCGGTGTTGCGCACGCTCAGCCCCTCGCCGGCGCCGTAGCGGAGCGAGACGTCGACGAGGATCACCTGGCGGGCCGCCTCCACGTGCAGCGCCTTGTAGCCGCCCTCGAGATCGAGGCCCTCGAGGTAGACCGCGTGGGCGCGGTCGTTGACGAACGCGCCCAGGGTCGCGCTCGGCATCGCCTGCACGCGCGCCGCGGGTGGGGTCGACAGCCACGGCCGCACCGTCAGCAGGCCGGCCTGGTAGGACCAGCTCCCGGGCGTCGCGACGACCTCGTTGACCGAGGCGCGCCAGGCGAGCCACGGATCGTGACCGGTCTCGGCCTCGATGACCGCGTAGGGCGCGGGCACGACCATCGCCTCGTACGCCGCCGGGCCACCGGCCGACGGAAGCCACACCAGATCGACATCGCCCGCGGTCAGCCGGGCCCGGCCGCCCTCGGCGATGAGGTTGACGTCGTGCTGAGGCACCGCGCCGAACCAGCCGGCGTCGGCGTCGTAGGTCCCGGCCGCGAGGTGGATCGTGGTCGCCTGGGTCATCGCGGACAGCGCGGCGTGGACCGAGCGCAGCGGTGCCGCGGCGGTCCCGGCCGCGAGGTCGTCACCGGTCGGCGCGACCCACAGGTCGGCGGTGGTCGGGAGGCGCAGCGTGCGCGGGTCGACGTCCATGGTGTACCGGCCCCGCCGCTGGCGCGCGATCGACCACGGCGGCAACCACGGAAAGCCGGCCGGGACCCGGACCGTGGGCGCGGGTCGGCCGGTGCCGATGCGGAGGGTGGCGAGCGCGTCGTCGACCTCGTCGAGGAATCGGTCTCCAGGCTCGGTCGCGAGCGCGGCGTAGGTCATCACCTGGGGGGCGCCGGCCCGGTCGGCGGTGGCGCCGAACGTGAAGGGCGTCGGCGTCGTGGTCGAGCCGACGCCGACGAGCGACACCACCGGCGAACGGCCGAGCGTCGAGGCGACCCGCAGCTGCTGAGCGCGACGATCGACGATCGCGAGGACGTCGACGAACCCCACGCCACGATGATCGAGCGGGATGGTGGTCGCCGCGCTGACGACGCCGTCGCTGAGTTCGACCCGCAGCTGTCCGGTGCCCGGCAGCACGGCGAGCTCGAAGCCTGGCCCGCCCGGGCTGCCCCGCTTGCTGGCGAGCAGGCCCGCGCCCTCGATCCGGGCCGAGATGAGCACGGCGAGCGATCCAGTCGCGCCGAGGTCGAAGTCGGTCGGCGCCATGAGGGCCAGGCCGTCCTCGATCGAGTCGAGGTAGATCGCGCAGTCGTCCGGCCAGGCGCCGTCGACCCTGGACCGCGGCGTGCCGCGCGCGACCAGCCCGCGCTGACCGAACGCGGCGGCGACCGCGACCCCGGCGGGATCGTCGAACGGCCAGGCCGCCGTCCACCGGCCCCGCTCGCCGAGCGCGGCCCGCAGGCTGTCCGCGGTCCGGGGCCAGCCTCCGCACGGCGGCAGCGCGTCGGCCAACGTGGCGTCGATCGCGATCGCCGCATCGGCCGGCACCACCGGCGGCGACGACGTACACCCGGCGACCCCGACGGCGAGCGCGGCCACGGCGCGCAGCGCCCGACGTGATTGCGGCCAAGACATCATCTCGAACGATCATACGCGCCCCGACGGGCGGGTGCGCCCGCGCTGTCAGGCGACGGGCCGGCCACTGGCGGCATGCCGACCGCGGTGCCGCAGGGCTTCGTTCAAGTTCCTGCTCGCGATCAACGCCGTCACCGATCACTCGGCCTGGCTCGACAAGCTCCCTGAAACGCCGAGACCCCGGCGATCGCTGATCGTCGGGGCATCACACGGAGGCGCAGCGTCTTTCGCTGCGTCGGCTCGGACCGTAGCCCGCCGCGTTCTGTTCCCGGACATTGCAGCGCGCGTGCCATGCGGCGCGCGTCGACGACCCGGGCCGTCGCGCGCGATCTCGCACGCTTGCCGCGGTGTCAGCCACCCGCGCGGCAGGGTCGCCGGGCCCCGGCCAGTCGAGTAGCCGGGTGCACCGTCCCCACGGGCCGTCTGTTCAGGACACGGTCGGCAGCAGGCGCGGGGCGGGCTTGCGCGGTGCCTGTACCGCGGCGACCGCGGCCGGATCCGGCATCGCCTCGACCCCGTCGGCCAGCTCGAGGGTGAAGCCGGCGTCGAGGATGAGCTGATGATCCGCGGCAGGCGTGGCGCCGGTGGTGGTCAGGTAGCCCTGGGTGAAGATCGAGTTGGCCGGGTACAGCGCCATCACCTGCAGCCCGCGCAGCGTGACCTCGCGCCCGCCGGCGACTCGCAGATCGGTGCGCGGGTGGACGAAGCGGAACATGCACAGCGCGCGCAGCGCGAAGCCAGGCTCGACCTGCGGCCGGTCGGCGAGCGGCGTGCCCGGCCTGGCGTCGAGGAAGTTGACCGGCACCGAGTCGACGTCGAGGTCGCGCAGCGCGAACGCGAGATCGAGCAGGTCGTCGTCGTGCTCGCCGAGGCCGACGATACCGCCGACGCAGGTCTGCATGCCGGCATCGCGCGCCAGCTTCACGGTCTCGACCCGGTCGGCCCAGGTGTGGGTCGTCACGAGCTGATCGTAGTAGCGCTCGCTGGTCTCGAGGTTGTGGTTGAAGCGATCGACGCCGGCCGCGCGCAGCCGCCGGGCCTTCGCCTCGGTGAGCAGCCCGAGCGACGCGCACAGCTCGATCCCGCTCTCGGCCTTGATCCGCTCGGCCGCCGCGCAGATCGTGTCGAGGTCCTTCGTCGACGGGCCGCGGGTCGCGGTCACCATGCAGTAGCGCCGGGCCTGGGCCGCCACCGCGCGCCGCGCACCGTCGACCAGCTCGTCGACCGCTTTCATCGGCTCCTCGCCGCCCGGGCTGCCGTGCCGCGCCGACTGCGCGCAGAACCCGCAGTCCTCGGGGCACGCCCCGGCCTTGGCGTTGTCGAGGACGTGCAGCAGCACGCGCTGCCCCCAGTGGTGATGCCGCACCCGGTACGCCGCGTCGAGCAGCGCCAGCAGCTCCGTCACCGGCGCGTGCAGCACCGCGCGCGCCTCGTCGCGGGTGGGCACGGCGCCAGCGAGGGCGCGGTCGGCGAGCTCGGACCAGCGGACGGCGGGGGGCGCGGACATCGCGCAGCAGCCTAGCCGAAATCAGGGGACGAGGTCGAACGCAGCCGGGACATCGGCGGTGACCGGGAAGCTGCGGACCAGCTGGTCCTGCTCGCAGTACAGCCGGCCGTCCATCGTGATCCGCTCGCCGACCGGCCACGGCTGCGCGTCGATCGCGACCGGGACCTCGACGACGACGGCGGCGCCGGGCTCGACCACGCGGGTCAGGCTGACCTCGCCGCCGGGATGGTGGGCGCCGGCCGCCGCGAACGTGTACTCCAGCCGCTGCAGGTGCATCGGCCGGGCGTCGCGATTGGTCACCTCGACGAACAGCACCATGGAGCGCGTCGACGGCTGGCCCGAGCGCTCGACCGACAGGACCTTGAGCTGAGGCTGACTCGCCGCGCCGCAGGCCGCGAGCCCGCCGGTCGTCGCCAGCGCGGCGGCGACGGTCAGGAGGAGCGAGGCGAGGCGAACGTGCAGGGGAACCACGGGAACGACGCGAACTGCGGGATCGGACATCGGAGCCTGGCCATCTAGTGCTCGATCCATGCCGTGCGGCAACAAACCGGCGGAGGGAGTGATGGCGCACGCTTGCGCCGCCCGCGCCGCCCCGCCGTGAACCGCGCTTCACGGTCGCACCGTGACCATCGCGCGAGGGCTCGACGTCGCCAGGCCGCCATGCCGCGCGAGCCGGGTGGAAGTCGCGGGCGCAGGTGCGGTACCGTCGAGCCGTGAAGATCGAACCAGGCCGGCGAGTCCGCCTCAAGGTCCACCTCGCCGTGGTCGGCGGCGACACGCTCGAGAAGAGCGTCGTCGAGTACATCCAGGGCGGCGGCGCCATGCTGCCCGGCCTCGAGAAGGTCCTGCAGGGCCTCGAGGCCGGCGCCAAGAAGGACGGCGTGCTCACGGCCAAGGACGCCTTCGGCAACCCCGCCCTCCACCCCGTCAAGAAGATGAAGCGCGCCGAGTTCCCCAAGGACTTGAAGCTCAAGCTCGGCGAGCGCTTCACCGCCAAGGGCGTCGACGGCAAGCTCGACGTCGTCCTCGCCATTGAAAGGATGGCCGGCGACGACGTCGACGTCCGCCTCGTCCACCCCCTCGCCGACAAAGACCTCCGCTACGAGTGCGAGATCATCTCCGTCACCGACCCCAAGCCCCCGCCCCTGCCCGCCCGGGCCATGAAGCTCGACGACGCCTGAGTTCGCCGCCAATTTCCGCGACGCGTCGCGGAAATCTCGCCCCCTCGTTGAGCTGCAGGTCTGCGACACGCCGCGCCCGAGCCAGCGCCATCAGCGCGCGGGCCCGAAAAGGGCGGAGAGGGTCTGCATCGGCAGGATCAGCCGGGGCGAGTCGGGTAGTCGGATGAAGCCGTGGGCGGCGTAGAAGCGCGCGGCGGTCTCGTCGAGCGCGTCGACGACAACGGCCGAGGAGCCGATCACCTCGGCGTTGTCGTAGGCCTTGCGCAGCGCGCGGACCAGCAGCTCGCCGCCGAGGCCGCGGCCCTGATGGGAGGTCGCGATCGCGAGCCGTCCGAGGAGCGTCGCGCTGACGAGCGGGTAGCGGGCGAGGTGGCGCCGGGCCTCATCCGGGATCCGCCCGGGGTCGACCGCGTACGCGCAGAGGGTGAAGTAGCCGAGGATCGTCCGCGGCTCGGCGGTCGCCACCAGGACGAAGACCGCGTTGGCCTTGCGCCGCAGGTCCTGGGTCGCGCGCTGCCGGAGATAGGCGTCGAGCTCCCCGACGCCGCACGTGAAGGCCGCGCGATCGTGGCGTGCCCGATCGAGCGGCTCGACGCGGAGCTCCCAGGTCGACGCCATCGGCGGTCAGTCAGGCTCGATCCGCGCGCGCTCCCGCCGCAGCGCTCGCTTCAGGCGCGCGTTCGGACGGGGCGGGTTCATCAGGGCGTCGAAGAACGCCGCCCGATCAGCCGCCGAGAGCTGGAGCGCGCGATGACGCTCGAGGGATGCGCGGGCAGCGTCGGTCAACGCGGTCATGCAGAAGTCGGTGACGCTCCGACGCTCGAGGCGCGCGGCGCGCTCGACCAGCGCCTTCGTGCCGCTGTCGACGCGGAACCCGAGCCGCGCCTCGCGGGCCCGGGCCGGTTCACCAGGGATGACCTTGTATGGCCGCATGACGCGTTCACTGTACGTCCATTGGACGTACACCGCAAGAACGACCGCACACCGGCTCGCCCGCACCGCTGGCGCCGGTCATTCGCGTCTACCGACGCTGACGCCTGCCGGCGCGCTACAATGGGGCCGCCGCTTCTCAGCGACGGTGATCAGCGTGGGCTCTACTGGGGGACCTACCTGCTGATCGCTTCAATGGGGCCGCCGCTTCTCAGCGACGGTGATGCCGAAGACGGCGATGCCGTGATCGTCGCCGGCCTCGCTTCAATGGGGCCGCCGCTTCTCAGCGACGGTGATTCGAGCAGATCGGCGACGAGATGGACCGGGCCGTCGAGGCTTCAATGGGGCCGCCGCTTCTCAGCGACGGTGATGGGGCGTGGGCGGATTCGCCGCGTGGCCGGTGACGGCAGGCTTCAATGGGGCCGCCGCTTCTCAGCGACGGTGATACTCCACCGACGACAAGGCGCCCAAGTCGGAGGCCGAGCTTCAATGGGGCCGCCGCTTCTCAGCGACGGTGATGAGCCGGACACCCGGCGCCGCGTGTACCTGATCGCCGGGCTTCAATGGGGCCGCCGCTTCTCAGCGACGGTGATGAGGGGTGTGGCCTTCTCAGGGATTGGGGATCGGGGCTTCAATGGGGCCGCCGCTTCTCAGCGACGGTGATCGGTCCGGGCCTGGCCCGGCAGGCGGTAGGCCTTGAGGCTTCAATGGGGTCTGGATCGCCGCCGGAGCAAGCAATATCGGTCGGTTGGGATCGGCGTGGTCGGTGGCACCCGAACCCTGCGCCGGCGCCGTCGCCCGGCGCAGG
>JAYVSF010000772.1:0-4024 GCA_043775605.1 Myxococcales bacterium | reverse complement strand
TCGGTGCCGTCGACGATCACGGGAAGCTCGTGGCTGCGGCCGACCGGCGCGGCGGGTTCGTGGTCGATGGCCGTGACCAGGCGCGGATCGCGGCCGCCTTGCCCAGTGAACGCCAGCTGGGTCTCGGTGTGCCAGGCGTCGTCGACCTGGCCCGAGGCCCGCAGCGCGGCGGCGCGGGCGCGGCCTTCGTCGGCGCTCGCGATCGCGTGGCGGATCGCCCGGTCGCCGAGGTGCTTGCGGTCGGCGGTCATGACCCGGCCAGCGCGCGCCGCACCGCGCGCACGACGGCGAGCGGGTCGGCGCCGTCGCCGTGGACGCACAGGATGTCGACCGTGCCAGTGGCTGCGAGGCGACGGGCCTGGGTCGCCGCGACCGCCGGATCGTCGATCAGCGCACCCGGCTGGCCACGCGCGATCAGCGAGCCGTCGGCGTGGAGGCCGCGGTCGACGAAGCCCTCGCGCTGCACGACCAGGCCGCGCGCGCTGGCGACGTCCGCGAGGGCCCCGGGCCCGGTCACCACCGCGACCGCGCCGAGCGTGGCGACGATCGCGTCGAGCACGGCGGACGCCAGCGCGCGATCGCACAGGGTGTCGTGGTAGAGCGCGCCGTGCGGCTTGGCGCTGACCACGGCGACGCCGAGCTCGCCGGCGATCGCCCGCAGCGCCGCGCACTGGGTCGCGACCGCCGCCCCGACCTCGGCCGGCGGCATCGCCACCGACACCCGCCCGAACCGCGCCACGTCGGCGTACGACGGATGGGCGCCCAGCTCGACGCCGTGGACCCGCGCGATCGTCACCGTCCGCCGCATCGACGCGTCGTCGCCGGCGTGGCCGCCGCACGCGACGTGAAGCCGGTCGACCGCGGCCAGGAGCTCTTCGGGCTCGTCGGCCCGCTCGCCCGCATCGAGCCCGATCGTCATCATCGCCAGCTGGTCGGCGCGGTCACGGCGCCGCCCTCGCGATGACGACGTCGTGGACGTGGTCGCGGTCGTACCGATAGGGCACGGCCGCCGGATCGGTGACGTCCCAGATCACGAGGTCGGCGCGCGCGCCCGCGACCAGCACGCCACGGTCGCCCAAGCCGAGGGCGGCGGCGGCGTGGCGGGTCACGCCCAGCCAGGCCTCGTCGACGGTGAGGCCGAGGTGGGTGGTGGCCAGCCAGAGCTGGAGCGGCAGCGAGCTGGCGTGGCTCGATCCGGGGTTGAGATCGCTGGCGACCGCCATCGCGACCCCGGCGGCGCGCAGCGCGGCGACCGGCGGCAGCGGCAGCCGGAGCTGCACGCACGCGCCCGGCAGCATCACCGCGATCGTGCCAGCCCGGGCGAGGGCGGCGATGCCGGCGGCCGACACCTGCTCGAGGTGATCGACCGAGCGCCCGCCGAGCGCGGCGACCAGCTCGGCCGCGCCCTGATCGGTGAACTGGCCGACGTGGGCCCGGACCCCGAGGCCGTGCGCGACCGCGGCGCCGAGGATCGCGGCGGTCTCGGCGCGGGTGAACGCGCCGTCGTCGCAGTAGACGTCGACCGAGGTCGCCAGCTCGGCCGCAGCCACCGCCGGCACCAGCTGGGTGGCCAGCTCGTCGACGTAGGCCGCTCGGTCGGCCTGGCGGTCGGCGGGGACGACGTGGCACAGGAGCGTGGGCACGACCTGCACCGGGCTCGCCGCGGCGGCGCGCGCGATGAGGCGCAGCAGCCGGAGCTCGCCGGCGACGGTCAGGTCGTAGCCGCTCTTGATCTCCATCGTGGTGGTGCCGGTCGCCCGCGCGCGGGCCAGCCGCGCCACGGTCAGCGCGACCAGCTCGTCGTCGCTGGCGGCCCGGGTCGGCCCGGTCGTGGCCGCGATGCCGCCGCCGGCCGCGGCGATCTCGAGGTAGCCGGCGCCGCGGGCCCGCAGCGCGAACTCGTGGGCGCGATCGCCGGCGAAGATGGCGTGGGTGTGGCAGTCGATCAGGCCCGGCGTGATCAGGCGCCCGTCGACGTCGCTGCGCGTGTGGGCCAGCCCGAGCCCGGCCGCCGCGCGATCGAGCTCGCCGGTCGGGCCCACCCACGCGATGCGCCCGTCGGCGACCAGCACCGCGCCATCCACGATCGTGCCGAGTGGCTCGGCGGCCGGGCCGGCGCACGTCAGCACGCGACCGTGGACGTACGCCGACGCCAGGGTCACAGCCCCTCGGGATCCCGACGCGGGATGCGCACGCCACCCGCGTCGGCCGCGGCGATCGCGTCGTCGTAGCCGGCGTCGGCGTGGCGCAGGATGCCCATGCCGGGATCGCAGCGCAGCACCCGGGCCAGGCAGCGCTCGGCCCGCGCCGTGCCGTCGGCCACCACCACCATGCCGGCGTGCAGCGAGTAGCCCATGCCGACGCCGCCGCCGTGGTGGAACGACACCCAGGTCGCGCCGGCCGCGGTGTTGACCAGCGCGTTGAGGATCGCCCAGTCGGCGACCGCGTCCGAGCCGTCCTTCATCGCCTCGGTCTCGCGGTTGGGCGAGGCCACCGAGCCGGCGTCGAGGTGATCGCGGCCGATGACGATCGGCGCCTTGACCTTGCCGGTCCGCACCAGCTCGTTGAAGCGCAGCCCGACCCGGTCGCGCTCGCCGTAGCCGAGCCAGCAGATCCGCGCCGGCAGGCCCTGGAACGCGACCCGCTCGCGCGCCATCTTCATCCACCGGGCCAGGCCGTGGCTGTCGCCGATCTCGTCGAGCACGGCCTCGTCGGTGACCCGGATGTCGTCCGGGTCGCCGGACAGCGCGGCCCAGCGGAACGGCCCGCGCCCGAGGCAGAACTGGGGCCGGATGTAGGCCGGGACGAAGCCGGGATAGCCGAACGCGCCGGTGCACCCGCCCAGCTCGGCCTCGGCCCGCAGGTTGTTGCCGTAGTCGAAGACGTGGGCGCCGGCGGCCTTCATCGCCAGCATGGCCTCGACCTGCACCGCCATCGACGCCCGGGCCCGGGCGATGTAGTCGTCGGGCGCGCTGGCTCGCAGGGCCGCGGCCTGGCTCAGGTCGTAGCCCTGCGGGACGTAGCCGTTGAGCGGATCGTGAGCCGACGTCTGATCGGTGACCAGCTCGAAGATCTCGCCGCGCCGGACCAGCTCGGCGTAGACGTCGGCGGCGTTGCCGACCACGGCGATCGAGCGCGGTTCTCGCCGTGCCGCCCAGCGCGCGGCCCGGGCCAGGCCGTCGTCGAGCGAGTCGGCGACCTCGTCGAGGTAGCGGGTCTCGAGCCGACGCTGGACCCGCGACGGATCGATCTCGATCGCGAGGCACACGCCGCCGGCCATGGTCACCGCCAGCGGCTGGGCCCCGCCCATGCCGCCGAGGCCCGCGGTCAGGACCCGCCGCCCGGCGAGGTCCGCGTCGGCGCCCCAGTGGACTCGGGCCGCGGCCGCGAAGGTCTCGTAGGTGCCCTGCAAGATGCCCTGGGTCCCGATGTAGATCCACGAGCCCGCGGTCATCTGGCCGTACATCATCAGGCCCAGGCGGTCGAGCTCGCGGAAGTGCTCCCAGGTCGCCCAGCGCCCGACCAGGTTGGAGTTGGCCAGCAGCACCCGCGGCGCCTCCTCGTGGGTCTTCCAGACGCCGACCGCGCGGCCCGATTGCACCAGCAGGGTCTCGTCGTCGCCGAGCCGGCGCAGCTCGCGCACGATCGTGTGGTAGTCGGGCCACGATCGGGCCGCCTTGCCGAGCCCGCCGTAGACCACGAGGTCGGCCGGCCGCTCGGCGACGTCTGGATCGAGGTTGTTCATCAGCATGCGGAGGGCGGCCTCCTGCGGCCAGCCCTTGCACGACAGCGCGGAACCTCGAGGGGCGCGGACGATCTCGGTCATGGGAGCTCCGGGGCACGAGCCGGCGGCGACCGCCGGTGATCAGCAAATCGTGGCGCCGCCGGCCCTGGCCGCGGCGATGAGGGTGCCGTCGTCGATCAGGCGGCGGACCGCGACAATGTCGGGCGCGAGCGGTCGGTCGACCATCATCGCCGGGACCCGGGCCCGGATCGCGGCGTGGACCGCCTCGAGCGGGCCGGT
>JAYVSF010000771.1:0-28678 GCA_043775605.1 Myxococcales bacterium | reverse complement strand
CCGAGCCGGATCCAGCAGCTCAACGCCCGGACCCGGCCCCACTTCGAGGAGATCCGGTCCCGGCTGGCGGCGTGGGCCAACGATCCCGAGCCGCCGCCGCCCATCGACACCCTGCTGTCGGCGCTGAGCGACGCGCTGGCGCTGGTCGACTTCAACTTCGCCGTGCTGCGCGACTCGGGCGGCGACCTCGAGGAGTACGCGCAGCTCGTGCTGAGCCACCGCAGCTACCACGTGCTGTGGCCGCCGTCCCCGCCCTGACGCCGCGCGGCGGCGCGCTACTTGTGCTTGATGTCGAAGCGGAAGTCCTCGACCAGGAACTCGAGGGTCGTGCTCACCGGGGCGTCCTTGCCGCCCTCGAGCTTCGACGCCCAGTCGAACTTCTTGAGCAGGCAGCCGATCAGGGTGAAGGTGCCCAGCACCGTCTTCAGGGTCTGGTCCTTCACGTCGATGATGATGTCGTCCCAGTTGGCCTCGGCGACGTTGCCGTCGCGGATGATCTTGACCGCGAGCGCGCGGGCCTGCTCGGCGCCAGCCCCGCCGATCTCGAGCTTGATCGTGCTGAACTCGATCGCCGCGTACATCGGGATCGGGAACCTGCGTTCACCGTACTTCTCGTCCACGACCTTGGCGGTGATCTTGGGCAGCTGCGCGCTGGTCACCACGCTGGTGTTGAGGCCGAAGACGTTGTGGACCTCGAAGTTTGACACCATCCAGGCCTTGGCCTTCTGGCCCATCTCGCCCCTTACCCTGCCGCCCTTGCCGTGAAAGGCGATGCCCTGGGGCCGCCACTTGGCGGTCACGTCCAGGGACTTCTTGGTGTCCGAGGCCTTCAGGTCGGGGAAACTGATCTCCGTGATCAGGCACTCGGTCATGTCGATCGAGCGCTGGATGACGTAGTTGTGGTCAGCCAGGTGGATGGTGGTGTCCTCGACCTTGCAGGTCTTCTTCCAGAGGCTGGCGATCCACTCGAGGAGGCGTGCCGACTGCGAGATGTTGAAGACCGCCGTGGCCTCCCCGACCTTGGGCCGGCCGACCATCTTCTTGGTCACGTAGTCGGGGCCGAGCGCGTTGGTCGCCTCCTCCGCCTCGTAGGTCGGGACCTGGAAACTGCTGAGGTATCCCGCCGAGAAGCCATCGATCTCCAGGTTGAAGTTCGAACCAGCGATCTGACCGCTATTGATGCCCACGAGACCTCCTGAGTGCGGCGGTGCGCCGGCCCCGGACCAGGTGCCCGAGCGACGTCGCTGCATACTACCAGATGGACCGGCCGATCCTTCCCTGCCGCTGGCGTTGAACCGGTCCGGCCAGTCGTCGTTGGGCGACGCCTGGTCACCAGGCGGGGGCGAGGTAGGCGTCGAGGCCGGCGGGGGCGGTGAAGACCAGCTCGCCCGCGGCGATGCGGCGGAGGGTCGACCAGGCGGGCGCGAGCATCGGAGCCAGCCCGGGCGCAGCCTGGGTGGGGTCGCGACCGATCGAGGCCTCGAGATCTCACCCCTCCGCGATCAGTGTCATCGGATCCTCGGGCCAGCCATGCTTCGGATACCGCCGCATCAACGCGCGCCGCAACTCCGGGTAGTGGCGCTGCCAGAACCCGGGCAGATCGTGGGTGACCTGGACCGGGCGCTGGTTGGGCGCGAGCAGGTGCAGCACCAGCGCGACCTGGCCGCCGGCGATCGTGGGGCCGCGCGGCAGGCCGAAGAAGTCCTGCAGCCGCGACGCGATCCACGGCGGCCGATCGAGCTCGTAGTGGACCGCGACCCGCCGGCGCGCGAGCTGGACGTGGGTCGGCGCGAGGCGATCGAGCGCCGCGCGGTGCTCGGCGACGCTGGCGACGAGCAGGTCGAGCAGCGGGGCCCGCCGCAGCTCGGCGAACGAGGTCATGCCCTCGCAGGCGCGGGCCAGCAGCGTCGCGAGCACGTCGTCGCCAGGCGGCACCAGCCCGGGCAGGTAGCGGGCCGCGAAGCCGAGTCGCGCGCGCCAGCCGGCCAGGGCCTCGCCGTCGACGAAGCGCTCGATGCCGAGGGCCAGGGCCTCCCGGGCCAGGATCGGCGCGGCCCGGGGATCGCCGCGGGCCCCGGCGGGATCGAGGCGCTCGTCGATCGCGAGCCCGTCGTAGCTCGTGCGCTGGGCGCGCTCGACCCGCTCGGCGGCGCGGTTCCAGATCAGCTCGTCGGTGTCGAGCACCCGCTCGGGCGCGAGGTCGAGCAACCACAGCGCCTCGATCTTGCTGGCCCGGCGGATCGCAACTTTGCCGCGGCTGACCTCGCTGGCGTCGACCGCGACCACCAGCTCGGCGTCGATGACCACGCTCGACGGCGCCAGAGTGCCGCTGCCACCGCCGGCGAAGACGATCTCGGCGCTGCGCGCGCGCCGGCGACCGACCCGGTCGGGGTAGCCGGTCAGGATGCAGAAGCGCAGCGCGTCGTCGATCGCGGCGTGGTCGGTCGGGCCCTTCCGATCGATCCGGGCCAGGCGCTCGAGCTGGCGCGCGGCGCGATCGACCCCGAGCGCGGTGGCGACGTCGAGCCCGGCGTCGCGCAGCCGACCGGCGCGCATCGAGTCGGCGCGGGCCGCCAGCAGCGCGTCCTTGTCCTCGAGGAGATCGGAGTCGGCGGCGATCTTCGCGACCGCGCCGGGACCGCGGCGCTCGACCCGGAGCTCGCGCGCGGCCAGCAGCGCGGCGACCAGCGCACCCTCGCGGGCCACGCCCTGATCCTCGGCCTCGACCAGCAGGCGAGCCTGGCGCGGGTGGGCCGGGAACCGCAGCATGCGACGCCCGCGCGCGGTGACGTGCCCCGCGCCGTCGACCGCGCCCAGCCGGACCAGCAGCTCGTCGGCGGCGGCCAGCGCCGCGGTCGGCGGCGCCTCGAACCACGGGAAGGCCGTGAGGTCGGCCTCACCGGCGGCGTGCAGCTCGAGCGCGGCCTCGGCCAGATCGGCGCGGGCGATCTCGGGCGCGTCGCGCTCGCGCCGGGTGTCGTGATCGTGGCGGGTGTACAGGCGCACGCACTGGCCCGGGCGGGTCCGGCCGGCGCGACCGGCGCGCTGGATCGCGCTCGACCGCGCGATCGGCTCGATCATCAGGCTGGCGAGGCCGGTCCACGGCGCATGGCGCGCGACCCGGGCCAGGCCGCTGTCGATCACCGCGACCACGCCGTCGATGGTGATCGACGTCTCGGCGACGTTGGTGGCCAGGATGATCTTGCGGCGATCGGCGGGGCCGACCGCGCGATCCTGCTCGTCGGCCGACAGGTCACCGTGCAGCGGCAGCACCAGCAGCTCGGCCCGGGCCGCCAGCTCGGCCAGATCCTCGGCCGCGCGCCGGATCTCGCCGCCGCCGGGCAGGAACACCAGGACGTCACCGTCGAGGCCCTCGGCCAGGAGCTTGCGGACCGCGCCCGCGACCTGCTTGCCGAGGTGGCGATCGTCGGGCTCGGCGGCGTGGTCGATCGTGACCGGGAAGACCCGACCCTGCGACTCGATCAGCGGCGCTGGCCGGCCCGGCTCGCCAAGGAAGGCCGCCACCGGTCCGGGATCGAGGGTGGCCGACATCGCGACCAGCTTGAGATCGGGCCGCGGCCCGCGCTGCAGGCGGCGCACCAGCGCGAGCGCGAGATCGCCGGCCAGGTGGCGTTCGTGCAGCTCGTCGAGGATGACGACGCCAGTGCCGCGCAGGGTCGGATCGCCGAGCAGCTGCCTGGTCAGCACGCCCTCGGTCACGAACCGGATGCGGGTCGCGCCGCCGACCTTGCGATCGAAGCGGACCTCGTAGCCGACCTCGTCGCCCAGCCGCCCGCCGCGCTCGCTCGCGACCCGGGCCGCGCTCAGCCGGGCCGCCAGCCGCCGCGGCTCGAGCACGACGATGTCGCCGGCGCCGGCCAGCCCGGCGTCGAGCAGCGCGCCCGGCACTCGCGTGGTCTTGCCCGCACCCGGCGGCGCGACCAGGACCGCCGCGCTGCGCGCCCGCACCGCCGCCACCAGCGCGGGCAGGACCTCGTCGATCGGCAGCGGGGTCGGCGGCACCGCGGCACCTTAGGGCCCACGCGCGAAAAAGTCGCTCGCCGCGCGGTCGATCCATCCTCGGCCGAGGGTCACAGGCCGAAGCGGGCGATGAGCTGTCGCGGTGAGCCCCGCTTCGCGGCGATCCTGGCCGCGGCCCTCGGCCCGCCCGACGCCGCCTGACCAGCGCCCGCGGCGACGCCGAAAATGCGACGGGCCGCGGTCGCCCACGGCCCAGCCTCCACGACGCGGCGAACCCGCGACGATGCTACGCGCGCCGGCGGCGGCGCAGGCCGAGCACCACCACACCGAGCGCGAGCAGCGTGCCGCGACCGGCGCCACGGCTCGACTGGCAGGATCCGCCATCGAGCACGACCTCGGGCACGTCGATGCGGGCGTTGACCGCGAAGGTGTTCTCGGCCGACCACGCGCTCGACAGCCCCTCTCGATCGGTCGCGCGGGCGCGCCAGCTGTAGGCCCCGCCGTTGGTGAGCTGGGCGCTGATCGAGGTCACCGTGCCGCTGACGCCGATCACGCTGCCGACCACGACGCGGGCGTCGTCCTTCACCTCGATCTCGTAGGTGATGGTCTCGTTCTCGGGGTCGGTCGACGGCAGCCACGAGAACACCGGGCTGGTGGTGGTCGCGCCCATTTCATTCGACGGGTTGTTCAAGGTCGGGATCGACGGCGGGTCGTTGGTCACCGACGCCAAGAAGCAGGCGACGTTGTAGCCGCTGGTCGCCTGACCGTCGTCCGACCGCGCGCGCCAGCAGTAGCGCCCGTTCTCGATCAGGTCCGCGGCCAGGTGGAATGCGCTGGTCTGCGCGCCCTGGCCGGGCACGTTGGCGCCGCTATCGACGATGGTCGCGAATGTGATGTCGGTCGCGAGGTCCCAGTCGTAGACCAGGACGTCGAGGTCGGCGTCGTCGGCGTTGAGGATCACCAGGTCGGGCCGGATGTTGCTGACCGACGCCCCGTTCTGCGGCGCGACCAGGGCCGGCGGCTCGGGCGGCGCGTTGGTCGTGGTCACGAAGAACTGACCGGTCGCGCTCCACGGCCCCGACAGGTTGTCCGGGTCGGTGGCCTTGGCCCGCCAGAAGTAGAAGCGATCCTCCGTGAGGTCGACGTTGTCCTGCCAGCTGGTGGTGCCGGCCGCGCCCTGCGCGACCTGGTTCGACGACGCGACCTGGTTCGACAGCGCCGGATCGCTGTAGACCTCGAACTTGTAGGTCAGGACGTCGAGGTCAGGGTCGGTCGCGTTGTCGACCTTGAGGGTCGGGCGGAACTGGTTGACCTGGGCGCCGAACGCCGGCGTGTTGATGCGCGGGGTGCCGGGCGGCTCGTTGACGGTGTTGACGAAGAAGCCGCACGCCGGCGCCGAGAACGGCCCGTACGTGAACTGGTCCTTGGCCCGCACGCGCCAGTAGTAGCGGGTGTTCTCGAGCAGGTTGACCGGCACCGCCCACGAGGTGGTCGGGCCCACGCCCTGCGGGATGTTGTCCTGCTCGGCGACCAGGATGGTCAGGCCGGCGTCGCCGAACAGCTGGAACTGGTACAGCAGCGGCGTGTTCTGGGGATCGACCGCGTTGGTCGCCACCAGGATCGTCTGCAGGCTGGCGATCTCGCCGCCGCACATCGGCGCCACCGGCACCGGCGTGTTGGGCCCGTCGTAGGTCAGCGGGTCGGTGACGTTGGTGAACTCCTGCAGGTTGTTCATGCCGTCGCCGTCGGGATCGCCGAACTGGTCCTGCGACGTGATGTTGCCGAAGTTCGAGATCTCCCACGAGTCGGGCAGGCCGTCGCCATCCGAGTCGAGGTAGCTCACGGTCACGGTGTAGTCCTGGCAGGCCTGGCCGCCGTCGTCGTCGGTGACGCACATGCGGACCGGCACCGCGGCGCCGATGGCCTGCGAGAAGTCGGGCGTCCACACCAGCTGGCAGCCGACCAGCTGCGAACCGGCCGGCCGCAGCGGCGCGGTGCAGACGTGGGTGTCGGCGGTGCCCGGATCGGTGAAGGTCAGCGTGTACGTGTACTGCAAGGCCTCGCGCGCGGTGTTGGCCGGCGTCGAGGTGATGGTCGGCGCCACGTTGGCCACGGTCACCACCGCGATGTCCTGGGTGGTGCCACCGTCGTCGTCGGTGACCCGGGCCGTCACGTTGAACACGCCGTTGTCGGCCCAGGTGTGGTTGATGTTCTGGGCGTTGGCGGTGGTCATGTCACCGAAGTTCCAGGCGAAGGTCCAGGTGTCGGCGGTGCCCGGATCGGTGAAGGTCATCGCCATCGGCAGCGGCGTGCCCTCGTTGACGGCCATGTCGGCGCCAGCGTTGGTCACCGGCGCGACGTTGGTGATGATCAGCGGCACCGTGTCGACCGACACGCCGCCGATGCTGGTCGACGTCAGGGTCGCGTTGAAGTTGCCGTTGTCGGGGTAGGCGTAGGTCACGTTCTTGCCGTTGGCGGTCGCGCCGTTGCCGAACGCCCAGACGTAGACCGGGTTGCCGGTGCCGGGGTCGCTGGCGTTGCCGTTGAAGTCGATGGGCGTGCCCTCAGGCGCCATCGCCACGCTCGCGGTGCCGATCGCCAAGGGCGGGATCGCGTCGGGCGACAGCACCAGGATGGCCCAGCTCGCGCGCAGGCCGGGCCCGCCGGAGTTGTCGCTGTTGGCGCCGAGCGAGAGCGCCCAGTTCCAGCCACCGTCAGCGGCCTGGTTGAGGAGGAAGTAGCGCGAGAACAACCGGATCCAGTTGTTGGCGCCGAAGTTCACGATCTGGGGCTGGACCGAGCGGGCCGCGTCCTGCCAGTGCAGCATGCAGTAGTGGCAACCCTGGCCGTCGAGCCGGCCGTAGTCGCCGTTGACCACGAAGCCCATGTTCCACGAGTTCTGGCCGCTCGAGGTGGCGTTGAAGACGCCGTTGATGAACGTCTGCGAGCTGTCGTACCAGGTGCGGAGCTGGCCGCGGGTGATGGCGTTGTAGCTGGGGAAGGCGAGGCGGCCGTCGTTGGGCGCGAACTGGTTGGCGTTGACCCAGCCGAGCACCAGGGTGTGGGCGGCCGACATCGTGAAGTCGCAGACGTTCTGCGCGCTGGTCGAGTAGGTGCCGCCGGTGCCGCCCTGCGGGCAGGTGTTCATGTTGGCCTGGACGTACTGGGCCAGGCGGGCCTTGACCGTGTTGGGCACGATGATGCCGTAGCTCGAGCCGAACTCGTCGGCGTGCCACAGCCCGGTGATGCCCCACAGCGCGGTCGACAGGTCATCGGAGCCCGAGTTGGGCGTGTAGTAGAACGAGCCGACGATGCCGCTCTCGTTCTGGGCCCACGTCAGCGCGTCGGCCATCTGCTGGACGATGTATTCGAAGCGGTGGCCGAGGATGCGGTTCTGGTCGCCGACCTGGGCGACGAGGCCGGCCAGCCGCGACACCGCGAACGCCGACATCACGTGGCCCATGTAGTACATCGTGTTGTCGCCGGGGGTCGAGCCGACGAAGAAGCCGATGCCGTCGTCGGTGCCGGCGATGGGCTGGCGCGTGATCTCGGGATAGAACCCGGTCAGGTTGGCCTCGTCGGCGGCGGCGACGCTGACCACGGTGCCCATGGTCAGCATGTAGTTGACCAGGCGGGCGGCGTCCTCGCCGTAGGGGTCGTCGCGGAAGCGCTGGGTGTTCTCGGCGGCGTTCGGCAGCTCGCCGATGTAGGCCGCCGGGAACGCGGCGAAGTGGCCGTTGAGGCCGAGCGACCACAGGAAGCCGGAGGCGCTGGCGGTGGAGTTGCCGCCGATGTTGCCGGTGATCTGGGCGCCGGTGACCCCGTTGGTCTCGTCGCCGGTCCGCACCATCTGGTTGTGCAGGTACCAGAGGCCGTCGTCGACGGCGACGCCGCGCATGACCTGGAGCTGGCGGTCGTTGGCCTGCGCCGGGTTGATGGGGACGTCGGCGAACACCCGGACCGGGTAGGTGGCGGTCACGGACTGGCCGTTCGACGTCACCCGGACCACCGCGTTGAAGGTGGTGGTCGCGGCCTGGTTCGGGTAGGTGAACTTGGTCGACAGGTTGTAGCGGTTCGACGTCGACGCCGAGGTGTCGTAGACGCCGTCGCCCTGGAAGTCCCACTCGTAGACGTAGGTGCCGTTGCCGCCCCGGGCGATCGCCTTGAACGTCGTCGGGTGGCCGTTGTAGGCCTGGTGCGGAATCGTGAGGTCGGTGGCGACCCATGGAACCGGCACGACCCGGAGGTTCTGGGCCTCGGCCGCGCGCGCGACCGTGAGGACCGCGAAGGCCGCGACCGCGGCGAGGGACATGCGCATCAGAGCGTCGGAACGAGACGACAGCATCACGACCCCCATGGGAACCGAAGACGTTGCGACATGGGGCGGCGCGATCCGACACCCATGGCGGAACACAGATGTTACACCCACCACCGGCGCGACTGATAGGCCGACGGTGTGTACGCCGCGTTATGCTCCGGCCGTGGCCTCACGCCTCGGCGGTCTGACCGATGTCGATCCGGTGTCGGTCCCGTTGCCGATCGGCACCGAGATCGTCACCCGGGTCGACCGGCTGGTCGGTGTGCGCCTGGTCACGTTTGGGGCTACCGAAACATGACCATCCCGCTCCGCTTCGACCTCCTCACCGATCACCAGGCCGCGGTCGCGCGGACCTTCCTCGCCACGCGCGCCGCCGAGCGCCACCACCTCGTGGTCTACCTGTCGGGCGCCCACGCCTATGGCTTCCCGTCGCCTGACTCGGACCTCGATCTCAAGGCGGTCCACATCGCCGCGACCGGCGCGCTGGTCGGGCTGGCAGCCGAGGCCGGCAACGCCGAGCTGATGACGGTGGTCGACGACGTCGAGCTCGACTACAGCAGCAACGAACTCGGCGACGTCCTGCGCGGCGTGCTCAAAGGCAACGGCAACTACCTCGAGCGCGTGCTCGGCGACCTGGTGATGGCCTGCGATGCGCCGCGGCTCGAGGCGCTGCGGCCGCTGGTCCGGGCCGCGCTGTCGCGCCGGGTGGTGCGCCACTACGCCGGCTTCGCGCGGTCGCAGCGGATGGCGGCGATCGCCGGGCCGACCGCCAAGCGCGTGCTGTACGTCCTGCGGACCGCGCGCACCGGCCTTCACCTGCTGCGCACCGGCGAGCTGGTCACCGATCTCACCGCGCTGACCCCGAGCTACGGGCCCGAGATCGAGGAGCTGCTGCTGCGCAAGCGGACCGGCGAGCGGGCCCACCTCGACGGCGCCGAGTTCGAACGCTGGCGGACCGTGATGCTCGACGTCCTGACCGACCTCGACCGCGCGGTCGGGACGTCAGTGCTGCCCGACGAGCCGCCGGCCGCGGCGGTGGCCGCGCTCGACGCGTGGCTGCGCGCGACCCGCCAGGAGTGCTGGTGACCGGCGCCGACCGCGACCGCGCGCCGGCCGACGTCGCGCTGGCCGGCTTCGCCTGCACGGCGATGACCTTCGACGACGTCACCCGCGACGTCTATGTGGCCGGGACCGGGCCCGCGGTGATCGTCATGCACGAGGTCCCCGGGCTACACCCCGGCGTGCTGGCGTTCGCGCGCCGGCTGGTCGCACTCGGCCTGACCACGTACCTGCCGTCGCTGCTCGGCGAGCCCGGCCGGCCGATGACCCCGGCCTACACCGCGGCGTCGATGGCGAAGGCCTGCGTGGCGCAGGAGTTCGCGACCTGGGCCACCGGAGCGACCAGCCCGATCGTTGCCTGGCTGCGCCGGCTCGCGGTCCACGCCCACGCCGCGTGCGGCGGCCCCGGCGTCGGCGCGATCGGCATGTGCCTGACCGGCGGCTTCGCGCTCGGCATGATGGTCGAGCCCGCGGTCATCGCGCCGGTGCTGAGCCAGCCGTCGCTGCCGTTCCCGCTCACGGTGCGCCACCGCCGCGATCTCGGCATCGACGACAGGACGCGCGCCGCGATCCGCGCCCGCACCGACGTCTGCGTGCTCGGCCTCCGCTTCACCGGCGATCGCCTGGTCCCGCCCGAGCGCTTCGCCGCGCTGCGGACGCTGCTCGGCGACCGGTTCGTCGCGGTCGAGATCGATTCGCGCCCGGGCAACCGCCACGGCATCGGCCGCCTCGCCCACTCGGTGCTCACTCACGATCTCGTCGACGAGCCCGGCCATCCGACCCGGGCCGCGCTCGAACAGGTCCTCGCCTTCTTCGCCGCCCGCCTGCGGCCGCCGCCCGCTTGAGCGGCTACGGCAGGACGGCGCGACAGCCGCCCGACCAGTTGCCGCTGCAGTCGAAGTCGGCCTGGCCCACCGTCACCACGCCCGAGGGCCACTCGATCGTCGCCGCGGTCCAGACATGCAGCGGCGCGAGGTCGGCCCTGGCCACCGAGAAGACGTGGCCCATCACGTTGAGCGTGACGAAGCCGTCGGACATCGGGCTGCCGCCGGCGCTCCAGTGCTCGACCATGACCGTGTAGCGGCCGGGCTCGGGGCCGGCCAGCCAGATGTTCTCGGGGCCGTAGGCGCCGGTGTTGTCGATGTCCTTGTGCGGGTTGTCGGTGGCGTCGCCGATCACGCCCCAGTCGGGCGAGCTGCCGATGCAGCTGGTCCAGGTGCAGTCGGTGGCGTTGTCGTTGAGGTGGCCGCCGGGCTTGATGAGGTGCAGCTCCCAGTCGCGGCCGAGGTCGTCCCACTGCACGGTGATGGTCAGATCGGCCGGCTCGCAGGTGGTGCGGTTGACCGCGTAGACCAGCACCAGCGGGCACGTGCCATTGCCCCACACCAGCTTGACCAGATTGGCGCCGCAGAACAGCGGCAACGTCTTGGCGTAGACCCCGTTGCCGGCGGTCTCGACCGTGCCGCCGACGGTCTCGCCGTTGGGGCCGCGGACCCAGAACGTGCCGTTGCCGGTGGCGCCGGTGATCGTGCCGCTGAACGTGTACGAGCTGGCCGCGCCGACGTTGAGCGTGAAGAGGGTCTGGTTGCTGTCGGGGCAGCCGGCCGCGGTGTACTCGCCCGGCGTCGTGTGCTCGGGCGCCGGATCGACCAGCTCGGCGGCGGCGTCGGGGCTGGCGTCGAGCAGGCTGGCATCGAGCGGGCTGGCATCGACGGCGGCGGCGTCGACACCGAGGTCGGCCGCGTCGGTGTGGCTGGCGTCGGCACCCGCATCGACGAACACACGCTCGCTGCCGCCGCACGCCGCGATCGCGAACATGCCCACGATGACGCCCAGACAACCGAGGTGGCCCACGCCGAAACGCTACCATGGGCCATGCACCCCGAGTTCTGGAACGAGCGCTGGCAGGCCGGGCAGATCGCCTTTCACGAGGGCCGGCCCAACCGCTTCCTCGAGGAGCACGGCGCCACGCTCGGCGGCGGCCGCCGGGTGCTGGTGCCGCTGTGCGGCAAGTCGCTCGACCTGGCCTACCTCGCCGCCTGCGGCCACGAGGTGGTCGGCGTCGAGCTGGTCGAGTCGGCGGTGATCGCGTTCTTCGCCGAGCAGGGCGTGACCCCGACGGTGACCGCCGACCACGGCTTCGTCCGCTACCAGGCCGACGCGATCACGATCCTGTGCGGCGACGTGTTCGCGACCACCAGCGCGCTGCTCGGCCCGATCGACGCACTCTACGATCGGGCGGCGGTGATCGCGCTGCCGCCGGCGATGCGCGCGGCCTACGTCGCCCACCTGCGCGCGCTGCTGCCGCCCGGCACGCCCGGCCTGGTGATCACGATCGAGTATCCGCAGGAGGCGATGGCTGGCCCGCCGTTCTCGGTCGTCGAGGACGAGCTGCGGGCGCTGTACGCCGGCGCCGAGGTCACGCTGCTGGCCGAGCAGGCGTGCGAGTTCCCGCGCCTGCGCGCCAGCGGCGCCACCGGCCGCGATCGCTGCTTCACGGTCCGCTTTTGATCCGGACCTGGTAGCCTGACGGGCATGCAGCGGATCGTCGAAGGTGAGCTGGCGGAGCACGAGAGCGACGCGCCACAACGAGAGACCCGGATCGCGCCGGGACGGGTGACCTTGACCTCGCACCTGGGGCCCTCGGCGGCGGCGGTCCAGCGGGCGGCCGAGGCCAGCCCGAGCGCCGCGCCCGGCGACGCGCGCGATGGCCAGGGCGTGACCGGCGCGGCGCCCGACGCGGTGGCCCGGGCCGCGAGCACGAGCGGCGCCCCGCTGCCCGACGGGCTGCGCACGAAGTTCGAGTCGTCGCTCGGGGCCGACCTCGGCGCGGTCCGCACCCACACCGGCTCGGCCTCGGCCGCCGCCGCGAGCGCGGTCGGCGCCCGTGCGTACACCGTCGGCCAGGACATCCACTTCGCCGACGGCCGCTATCAGCCCGACGATCCCTACGGCCTCCACCTCCTCGCCCACGAGGTCGCGCACACGGTCCAGCAGGCCGGCGGCGCCACCGAGCGCCAGCACAAGCTCGAGGTGTCCTCGCCCGGCGACCACGCCGAGGTCGAGGCCGATCGCGCCGCCGACGCGATGGTCTCGGGCCGTCCGGCCGAGGTCACCGGCGGCCCGACGATTGCGGCCCGCGCGGTCGATCCCAAGACCGGCGCCCCCGGCGACACCGCGGTTGCGCCTGGCTCGCCCGCCGCCGGCGCCGGCGCCCAGGGTGGCTCGGTCAAGGTCACGGTGGTGACCACGCCCAAGGCCGGCCCCGCGATCGAGTACGACGCCGCCGACTACGCCGAACTCTACAAGCAGGTCTCGGCCCGCGCCCAGTCGTCGAAGTGCGCCGGCCAGTGCGACTGCGGCCAGATGGACTGCAACTACGTCACCAACGGCCCCAACGTCGTGTCGGCGACCTTCACCACCGAGGTCACCACCTCGCTGCCGACCTGGAAGCAGCGGGCGTCGCAGCCCAAGGAGCACCAGGACAAGTTCGATGCCTGGGCGGCGTCGGTGAAGGTCCACGAGGACGCGCACGTCAAGCTCTATGTCGACACGTTCGCCACGCTGAAGGCCAAGGTCGTCGGGCCGACCGAGAAGGATTGCGACACCCAGAGCGACGCGGTGGTCGCGGCGGCCAAGACCGCGCAGGACGCCTTCGACGCCGACAAGAGCAAGCAGCCGGCGCCGCTGCCGATCCCCGGCGGGACGTCGAAGATCGGCGCCGACGGCAAGGAGACGCCGGTCGCGCCCTGACAGTCTTCTGAAGCGGCGTCGGCACGTCGTCGCGACGCGCCGCGCGGGTACAGTGCCCGGGTGCCGGACTCGCCGTTCCCGTCCCCGCCCTGGCCCGAGTTGCCGCCCGAGGCGGTGGCGACCTCGAGCTTCCCGCTGCGCTACGAGGACGTCGCCCAGGACGGTCGGATGATGACGACCGCGCTGCCACCGGCGATCGGCTGGACGGTGTGGCGCCAGCTGCTCGGTAACCACCCGTCGGCGAAGGCGATGCAGCAGACCGGCGTGGTCGCGATCTTGTCGCGGCTCACCGTCGACGGCACCGACGCGCCGATCCGCCTCGACCGGCCGGCCGAGGCCACCGGCGGCTACCAGCTCGCCCACCACGCCACCGGCGGCGTCGTCGACAAGCTGTTCCTCAACATGTGGGTCGAGGTTCGCGGCCAGCGCGGCCGGCTGGTCCCGCCCGAGCCGCCCGGTGAGCTGACCGTCGCCGGCCGGGTGTTCGCCGAGCACACGTTCACCCGGCTGTTCGCGCCGCCCGACCAGCGCCGGGTCACCCGCCTCGACCTGCCCGACCTGCCGGCGGTGCCCGCGGCGGTGTACGGCTTCGCGGCGCCGACCACCGCGATGGACCTGCCGGCCGACGCCGAGCCGCTCGACGACGACTACCGGCCCGACCCGGCGACGACCGCGTTCGGTCTCGACCACACCGACTCCAACCAGCACGTCAACTCGCTGGTCTATCCCCGCCTGTTCGCCGAGGCCACGCTGCGCCGCCTGGCCGAGCTCGATCGGCCGCGGGTCGCGCTGGTCCGGTCCCTCGACCTCGCCTATCGCAAGCCGTGCTTCGCCGGCGATCAGGTCCGCATCTACCTGCGGGCCTTCCGCCTCGGCGACCGCTACGGCGCCGCCGGCTTCGTCGCCGACGCGACCGATCCGCTGCGCCGCCCGCGCTGCTGCGCCCGGATCCTCCTCGAGTAATCACGCGGCGCGCGCCGGTCAAGCCGTTGCATCGCGCGCGGCCGTGCTTACCAGGCCAAGCCGCGGAAGATCGCGTTCAAGAAGGCCTGACCGACGGAGGCCTGCAGCGCCGTGGTACGCCGGTGACCATGCCCCGCATGGACGCCGCGGCGATCGAGGCCTTCCTCGCCGATCACTTCCCGACCGCCGCCGGGTTCGCGCGCATCGTCGCGATCCGCGCCGACGAGCTCGACGTCGAGCTCGCCTACAAGGACGAGTACCTGCGGCCGGGCGGCACGCTGTCGGGGCCGACGCTGATGACCCTGGCCGACACCGCGATGTACTTCCTCCTGCTCGCCCACCTCGGGCCGGTGGCGCTGGCGGTGACGACGAGCTTGAACATCAACTTCCTGCGCCGGCCACCGCCGGCCGGGGTCCGCGCCACCGCCCGGCTGCTCAAGCTCGGCCAGCGGCTCGCGGTCGGCGAGATCCACATGCGGTCGATGGCCGACGGCGCGCTGGTCGCGCAGGCCTCGGCCACGTACGCGCTGCCGCCCGATCGCGCCTAGCGATTCTCGGCGATCCAGTCGAGCGAGCCTTGGCGAGGGTCTGCCTTCCTCTGGCTAGCGGTTCTCGGCGATCCAGTCAGTGATCGCGTCAGGGACCGGGCTCGCGAAGCGCAGGCGCTCGCCGGTGAGCGGGTGGATGAAGCCGAGCGTCGCCGCGTGCAGCATCATGCGCGACGCGGCCAGCAGGTGGCCGCCGTGGAACGTGAAGTCGCGCAGGTAGACCTCCTCGCCGATCAGCGGGTGGCCGCGCTCGGCGAGGTGGATGCGGATCTGGTGGGTCTTGCCGGTCTCGAGGCGGATCCGGCACACGGTGGCGCCGCGCAGCCGCTCGACGACCTCGACGTGGGTGACCGCGCGCTTGCCCTGGCGGGCGTGATCGGTCGAGCCGCGCAGGCCGTCGCCGCGATCGGTCACCAGCATCGACTCGATCCGCCCGGGCTGGACCGAGCCGTGGGCGACGCAGATGTAGCTGCGCTCGCACGAGTGATCGCGGAGCTGCGCGGCCAGGCCGACCTCGGCCCGCTTGCTCTTGGCGAACATCAGCAGGCCCGACGTCGCCTTGTCGATGCGGTGGACCACGTGCAACGCGGGCACGGTCGCCTTCAGGCCCATCCGCCGCCAGGCCGCGCGGATGAGGTCCATCGCGGTGCCAGCCTCGCGCTCGTCGTACGGCACCGACGACACCCCGGCCGGTTTGTCGAGCACGACCACGTGGGGGTCGTCGTGGACCAGGTTGCCCTCGCGCGTCGGATCGCGCGGCCGCGGCGCCGCCAGCCGGACCTCGAGCCGCTCGCCGCCGTGCAGCCGGTGATCGATCGCGGTCATCACCGTGCCGTTGACCAGCACCTTGCCGCTGGTGACCCAGCGCTTGACCACAGTCCACGGCTCGCCGGCGGCGTCGCGCACCGCGGCGGCGAGAGTGCCACCCGCGGCGGCGGGCGGTGCGATCCAGGGCGCGGGCGAGGGCACGCGTCACTATAGGGGGCACCGGCGGCGATCGCGGCCCTTGGCGCACGACTTCGACTGCGCGGTCGCCTGCCGGGATACCGGGCGCCCGTGATCGGGGCCGCGGCGCTCCATCCGTCGCCGTGGTGGTCGCCGTGGTGGGCGCCGTGGTGGTCGCCGTGGTGGGCGCCGTGGTGGGCGCCGTGGTGGGCGTGGTCGTCGTGGTCGCCACAGTCGCCGCCGTCATCGACGACGCAGCCCGACGCACCGTTGATGGGGCCCGGGCCCGGGTTGCACAACGGGCACTGCGGGGTGCAGGTGATGGCGTCGGGCCCGAAAGCGGTACCGGGCGCGATGAAGCCGATCGGACCGACCAGGACCGCGGCCCGGTCGCGACTTCGATGGTAGCGCCGATCGGTTCGTCGTCGACATGCGGATGATCTGCGCCGCGGCCGAGGCCCATGGCGAGCTGCCACCCGAGATGCGCGCGCTGGCCGCGATGCGCGAGATCGCGTCGAAGATCCGCACGCCCGAAGCCGCGCGCCTGATGTCCGCGCTGATCGAGGCCGCGCCTGCCGACCGCGCCGCGATGCTGGCCCCGGCGCTGGCGCGGGCGAAGCTCGACCGCTGCCCCACGCTCGACCGCCTCTGACGTCCGTGGACCGTATCGCGTTCGGGCACGACGTGACAGGGTGGCCCATGATGCCTGGCCTCGCCGCGCTGATCGATCCGGCAGCGGTGGCCGGGCTGCTCGAGCGGTTTCGCAGCGACCTACCGTTGGTGGCCCACGGCCGGCGAGACGCGCTGGCGCCGCTGTTCGCGCTGCCGCTGCTGGCGTCGCTCGACGCGGTGCTGGGCGCGTGGCCGGATCAGGTCCACGTCCACCTGCCCGATGTCGCCGACGAGGCCAGCTCGATCACGGCGTCGCCGCACGACGCGGCCCGCATGTTCGCGAGCGGGATGGGGCTCCGGTTCGACGACGCCGAGCGGTACGCGCCGGCGCTGGTGCCGTGGCTGGCGGCGATCCGCGCCGACCTCGGGCTGTCGGCGCTGACCCAGGCGCGCTGCCTGATCTACGCCAGCCCGGCCGGCAAGGGCACCGCCGCCCACTTCGATCACAACGTGAACCTCGTGCTGCAGCTCCACGGCACCAAGACCTGGTGGCTGGCCGCGAACACCCACGCGCCGCGGCCGCTGGCCCGGCACACGATGGGCCAGGACGTCGAGGCCGAGCTCGGCTCGTACGCGCGGCTGCCGATGCCGGCGACGATGCCCGCAGATCGCACCGAGGTCGTGCTGACGCCAGGCTCGGTGCTGGTGGTGCCGCGCGGCGTGTGGCACGCGACCCACGCGGCCGAGGACGCGCTGTCGCTCAACTTCACGTTCACGCCGCCGACCTGGATCGACGTCTTCACCGCGGCCCTGCGCAGTCGGCTGGCACTGTCGGCCAACTGGCGCGCGACCGCGCAGCCGGGCTCGGTGGCCAGCTTCGAAGCGCTGGTCCGCGACCTCGCCGTCGACGCCCAGCACTGGCACGCCGCCGACATCCTCGAGGCGACCGAGGGCGCTGACTGATGTCAGTGCGGCAGGCCCTGCTCGGCGGCGCCGGGCCGGGCCGGGCGCGCCTCCTCGAACCACAGCCGACCGTCGCGCAGCGTGGTGTCGCGCAGCGTGACCGCCAGGGCCTCGGCCAGGGTCCACCCGATCATCGTGCTCGCCACCATGCTGCCGGCGCTCGCGATCGGCGCCCTCGCCTACAAGACCCAGAAGTTCGGCCGCGGCCTCGCGGTGGTCACGACCCTGCTGTTCACGATCGCGCTGTTCATCGGCTGGGCGGTGTTCAAGAAGATCGGCTCGTCGTTCGGCGAGGCCAGGGGCATCGGCGCCAAGCTCATGCTGCTGGCCATGGCCGCCGGCCTCGTCGCGTCGATCGCGACCATCGTCAAGCCCGACACCGGCGCCTGAGGCGAGCGCAGCGAGCCGGCTCTCCTCCGTGGAGGGCGACCCGGCGCCTTGGCCGGATCGACCGATCGACCCGAGCGCCTGGGATCCAACGGATCGCAGGCGCTCAACATCTGCTACAGACGGTCCCATGGACCGCACGCTGTTCTCGTCGGAGCACGCCCTGTTTCGCACCTCGTTCCGCCAGTTCATCGACAAGGACGTCCGCCCCCACCAGGCGCGCTGGGCCGAGCACGGCCAGGTCGATCGCGAGGTGTGGCGCACGGCCGGCGCGGCCGGCTTCCTGTGCCCCTGGCTCGACGAGAAGTGGGGCGGCCCGGGCGGCGACTGGCTGTGCTCGGTGATCGTGATGGAGGAGCTGGCCCGCGCCTACGAGAGCGGCTTCGCCATGGCGCTCCACTCCGACATCATCGTGCCGTACCTGGCGTCGTTCGGCACCGACGAGCAGCGCGCGCGCTGGCTGCCGGGCTGCGCCTCGGGCGACCTGGTCACCGCGCTGGCGATGACCGAGCCCGGCACCGGCAGCGACCTCGCCGCGATCAAGACCACCGCGGTGAAGGACGGCGACCACTACGTCGTCAACGGCTCGAAGACCTTCATCTCCAACGGCCAGCTCTGCGACCTGGTCGTGGTCGCGGTCAAGACCGACCCCGATCCGGCCAACGGCCACCGCGGCATCTCGCTGATCGTCGTCGAGGCCGGCACCCCCGGCTTCGTGAAGGGCAAGAAGCTGGCGAAGATGGGCATGGCCTCGCAGGACACCAGCGAGCTGTTCTTCGAGGACTGCCGGGTCCCGGTCGGCAACCGACTGGGCATGGAGGGCGCCGGGTTCATGATGCTCATGAACAAGCTGCAGCAGGAGCGGCTGTGCGTCGCGATCGGGTCGCAGGCCGCGGCCGAACAAGTGGTGAAGGACACGATCGCCTACTGCCAGGAGCGGCAGGCGTTCGGCCGGCCGATCTCGAAGTTCCAGAACACCCAGTTCCAGCTGGTCGAATGCGCGACCAAGGTCCAGGTCGGCCGGGCCTTCGTCGATGAGGTCATCCGCCAGCACCTGGCCGGCAAGCACCTCGTCAGCGAGTGCTCGATGGCCAAGTGGTGGGTCACCGACATGAGCCAGGAGGTCATCGACGCCTGCCTGCAGCTGTTCGGCGGCTACGGCTACATGCTCGAGTACCCGGTGGCGCGCGCGTTCATGGACGCCCGGGTCCAGCGCATCTACGCCGGCACCAACGAGATCATGAAGGTCATCATCGCCAAGCAGATGGGGCTGTGACCCGCTCTGACGGTTCTGCGATCCGGGTCACACGTTCGCGACCCGGTGGCGCCGCCGGCGGGCGTATAGTTCGCCCATGTCGGTCAAGCTGTCTCGCGCGCTCGTCCTCCTGGCGCTGGTCCCGGCCTGCGAGCTGTACATCCGCTCGGACGCCGCGGGCGACGACGGCACCGGGCCCGACTCGGGCGGGCTGCCCGACGCGGCCGACCTCGACGCCGGGCCGGCGCCGATCGACGCGCCGCCGCCGCCGCTGCCCAACCCCGGCTTCATCTCCCCGACCGAGCTGACCCGCGCCAACGTGTTCCGGAACGGCCAGTGGCAGGACGCCGGTCCCGCCGACTTGAGCTGCCTGGCCCTGCCCCGGCCCGAGTTCGTCCCTCCCACCGGCTACACCCTGAGCGGCACGGTGCGGGACATGGCCTCCAACTTCGGCGCCGCCGGTGCCGCGATCCGGGCAACCGCCGCCGGCCAACCGGTCGGCAACGCCACCGCCGGCCAGGGCGGCATGGGCGGCGGGCGCGGCACCTACCAGATGATGGTGAGCCCGCTGCCGACGGGCACCACCCGGATCCGCTTCACCGTCGCCGGCGCCAACGCGTTGACGACGATCGCGATCGAACGCTACCTCGGCGGCAACGGCACGACCACGCTCGATCTGCCGCTGATGTCGCAGCAGACCGCGAACGCGATCCCCCAGTTCGTCGGCGAGGCCGCCGAGCCCGGCGCCGGGCTGGTCATCGGCGAGGTCCACGACTGCCAGGGCCGCGCGGTGTCGGGCGCGATCGTCGCCCTGTCGACCTTGCCGACGTTCATCGCCCACTGGCCGCACGGCAACACGTTCTACTTCTCGACCGCCGGCAACGGCCTGCCGGTCAACCACGCCACCGCGACCCAGACCAGCGTCGACGGTCGGTTCGTGATCATCAACCCGACGCCGAACGGCGTCGAGGGTACGATCCAGGCCTACGGCTACCCGACCGACGCCGACCGGACCTCGGGCGTGATCAAGCTGCTTGGCAGGTCGGCCGCCGTGATCGCCGCGTCGACCGCGACCTCGACGATCCTCAACCGCGCCCGCTGAGCTGCGGTTCGATCACCGCGCGTCGAGGGGGAGGTCCCAGAGCTGCTTGCGGGCCCGCTCGACGAAGCCGGCCGCGGCGTGCAGCCCGAGCGAGCCGAGGTTGGTGCTGGCGATCATCGCCCGGACCTCGGGCACGCCGTGGTCGGGGTGGCGGACGCCGATGACGAAGCCGGCGCAGGTGCCGTCGGCGGCGAACCAGCCCGCGGTCGCCGCCTCGCCGTCGTCGGCCCGCCAGCCGCGGATGGTCAAGTCCTCATCGCGACGCACCACGCTTCATGCTCCGGCGACGTCGTCAGTCCCCGTGAACTGATCGAGGCCGGCGAAGACCTCGCCGCGGAAGAACTCGTGCTTCTCCGCCTGCGCGCCCTCCCACACGAGGTAGTCGTCGGCGTTCATCTGCGAGCGGCTGGCGACGCGGCTTACGGCGACACGATACCAGACCGGGCAAGCTCGAGGAACATCGGCAGCGGTTGGGGGCGGTCGCCGAGCTCGCCGGCGACGAGCGCGAGCGGAACGAAGCCGAGGCGCTGGTAGAAGGCGACAGCGTCGGGCTTGGCGTCGACGACGATCCCGACGCAGCCGACCTCATCGGCTAGCCGCGCGGCGAGCTGGAGGACGTAGCGGAGGAGGGCTCCGCCGATGCCCTGGCCCTTGGCCGCTTCAGCGACCGCGAGGCGGGCGAGGCGGAGGACCGGGACGGGATAGCGGGGCAGGCGCTTGCGCTTGCTGGCCGGCATCGTCTCGGGGGCCAGCTCGGAGGCGGCCACGGTCGCGTACCCGGCGATGGCGCCATCGTCGTCGATAGCAACGTAGGTCGTGCCGATGTGGTGCCGGAACTGGTTCTGACCGGCGTACAGCGAGAAGAAGCGATCGAGATCGAGGTTGCCCGAGCGGAACTGCGACCGGTCATCCTCCGGCGCCAGCTGGCGGACGGTGACCGCCACAGGTCAGGGCTCGCCGTCGACGCGCTTGCCAGCGATGAGGTCGCGCATGGCCTTGGTCGGCTTGCGAGGCTTCTTGATCAGCGCGGCCACCTGTTCGAACGACGCGGGCGTCACCGTGATCTGCGGCGGGATGACGATGTCGCTCGGCAGCTCGCGGAGCGCCTGGAGGTGGTGCTGGAGGGCCACCTCCACCAGGTGGCCCTTCTTGACCCCATGGGCGTCGGCGTACTTCTCCAGCTGTGCCTTGGTGTGCTCGGAGATGAACGCAGAGATCTGGGTGTCGGACATCGGCGCGCCTCTTGTCTACCGGAATGTAGACCACGCTCGCCGCGCGCGCAAGTCCGGCCTGTGCGCTCGAGAGTGGCCGCAGCTCAAGCCACGGCGTCGGCGGTCGGCGGCTCCGGGACCGGCGACGGCGGGGCGGTGGCCGGGGTCGCGACGTCGAGGGCGTGGACGGCCTGGCGGCGGCCGGCGATCAGGTGCCAGGCGGTGATCGCGAGGAGACCGACGACGAAGACGCCGACCAGGAACGAGCCCGTCTGCGGCCAGCTTTCGGTGGTGAAGTTGGCGATCTGCTTCGTGCCGAAGATGGCCGGGGTGAAGGCCTTGAGCTTGATCGGCGCCTCGGGATCGAGCGTGTGGCCGTAGACGTAGAGCTTGTAGACGAAGCGGCCGAACGCGAACACCGACACGTACGAGGTGATCACGACCAGATCGAGCAGCGCGCGGACGTTGCCGATCGCGGCGCAGCGCAAGGCCAGGATCGCGAGCAGGCCGAGCGCGAACGGGATCCAGTCGAGGTCCTTGAGCTCGGCCCGGTCGATCTTGTGCATGCCGATGTAGTGGTTGAGCGTGTTGATCTCGGCGATGTCCTTGCCGTCGTGACCGCCGACGACCTTGTGGCTGTAGATCTCCATCTGCAGGCCCTGCGGATACTGCGGCGCCTTCATCTCGATCTTCCACAGCGGCTGGGTGAAGACCAGGAACAGCGGGATCACCAGCGCGGCCAGGATGATGCGCGACACCGGGAACAGCGGGCGATCGAGGAAGGCGTAGAACGCGGCGAGCGACGGATGCAGGTGGCGGGACATGAGAAACTCCAGACCAGCGAGAACGAGCTAGACGAGGTCGGTGCGACGGAAGCTGGCGAACGCGGCCAGCCACGAGCCGACGCCGACCAGGGCCGGCCACAGGATGCCGAGCAGGTAGAGGGCGTCGACCCCGACCTTGTGGACCATGTAAAAGCCGACCGGCCCGAGGGTGGCGAGGTCGGGCTCGAGGCCGCTGAGCAGGGCCAAGCGGGCGTCCTGGACCGGGTTGAGCGCGGCGAGGGTGAAGACCGCGTGGGCGTCGAGCCGCCAGCGCAGCATCACGCCGATCAGGCCGAAGTCGAGGAAGGCGACGCCCATCGCCCAGGCCAGGATGACGTAGGTGGTGACCCGGGCCGGGTTGCGAACCGTCGTCGAGATCCACAGGCCGATGCCGGCGAACGCGGCCAGCAGCGACGACGAGATGATCAGCGCGCGGGCGATGAAGCCCCACGGCACCTGCTGGTGATGAACGAGCTGGCCGTACAGCCCGAGGCCGACCATCAGCACGACCAACGGCACCACCAGCACCGCGTAGCGGGTGAGCGACACGCCGACGAACCAGGCGCTGCGGCGCAGCGGCTGGCTGAACAGCAGCTCGAGCGCGCCCTCCTCGCGGGCCCGGCCGATCACCGAGCCGACCGCGGTCAGGGCCAGCAGCGGCAGCACCAGCAAGAGCGCGTGGCACAGCGACAGCAGCACCCGGCCGACGCCGGTGAAGCCGATGACGGTCGACTCGCGCAGACCGACCAGCACGAACACGGTGGCCAGCAAGAGGTACGCGCCGGCGCAGAACAGGAGCCAGCGCGAGCGCAGGACCTCGGCGAGGTCGAGGCGGGCGGAGGCGATGACCTGACGGGTGAAGGTCATGGGCGGTCTCCGGGGGACAGGGGACGGGCGTCGCTGAGCTCGGCGCCACCCGCGCCGGCCAGGCGCTGCCGGGCCTGGTCGAGGCTCAGCGCGCCCGGGGTGGTGCGGTCGGTGGCGGCGAGGCCGAACCCCATCGGCGTGGTCGCGCCGGGCACGAACCCGACGTCGGCGGCCGCCAGCCAGCGATCGGCGGCGCGGTCGTGGAACCAGATGCGATGGATGGCGGGGTGGTGCTGCTCGACGTACGTCAGCAGGCAGCCGGGATCGTCGAAGACCAGGACCTCGCCGGCGGTGGTGATGAGCTGCGCGGCGTAGGCCGGCTCGCCGACCGCCATCCGGCAGTGGGCGCAGGCCTGCTGGTTCCAGACCACCGGCTGGGGGCCGTCGGGTACCGTCCGGCCGCCGGACAGCACGCTCACGATCAGCGCGATCACGGCGAGCGCGGCCGCGCCGGCAATGAGGCGGCCCCACGGCCACGGTCGTCGACTACGCGGCATGACGGTCCTCCAGCTCGAGGCGATCGGCGTCGCGCACCACCAGATCCTCGACGTCGGCGCCGAGCGCGGCCAGCGCCGCCGGCACCAGCGCCAGCTTGTCGGCCGGCGACACCGCCCGGGTCCACCAGCCGCCGAGCCCGGGCGCAAAGCCGTGCTCGACCAGCCAGGCCGGCGCGCCGCCGCGGTAGCGCAGCTCGATCACTGCGGCCAGGCGACCGGCCAGGTACGCCGAGGCCGGGCCGTCGTGGGTGACCCGGCCCTCGGCCAGGACCACGACGTGGTCGACCAGCGAGCGCAGCTCGTCGAGCCGGTGCGAGCACAGGATGACGGTGGCGTGCGCGGCCAGGCGGGCGAAGCGATCGTGGAAGCGGGCCCGGGCCGCGGCGTCGAGGCTGGCGGTCGGCTCGTCGAGGATCATCAGATCCGCGGGGCTGGCCAGGGCCAGAGCCAGCAGCAGCTTCTGGCGCATGCCGCCCGACAGCCCGCGCAGGGGCCGGGCGGCGACCGCGCCGAGGTCGAGCCCCAGCTCGCCGGCGACCTCGGCCACCGCCGCCGGGGCGAGGCCGCGCAGCTCGCACACCGCGCGCACCACCTCGCGGACCGAGGCAGCCATCGCCGGCGCGATCTGCGGGACGTAGGCCAGGCGCGACGCGACCACCAGCCGATCGGTCATCGGCCGGCCGTCGATCAGGATCTCGCCGTCGATGGCGACCAGGCCCATGATCGCGCGGGTCAAGGTGGTCTTGCCCGAGCCGTTGGGGCCGAGCAGCGCGACCCGGGCGCCGCTGGCGATCGAGAGATCGACCTCGCGGAGGGCGACGGTCTTGCCGAAGCGCTTGCCGACCTGGCGGAGCTGGAGGTCCATGTCAGTGCTCGAGGGCCCGGGCCGCGGCCGCAGCGCCGCCGGCGACCGGACTCATGTGGGGGTGGGGATCGACCAGCAGCGCTCTCGGCTTGAACAGCGGGTCGAGGTGGGCGGCAGCCTCGGTCAGGGCCAGGGCCGGCGCGCCGGCGAAGAACTCGAGCTCGGGGTGCTCGGCGACCATGACGCCGGTGTACGACCGCAACTCGAACGGGACGTCGCCCGTGCCGTCGTCGTCGAGATCGTAGCCGGTGTAGGCGTCGAAGTAGTTGCCGTCCCAGGCGTCGGCCAGGGCGTCGCCGCCGCCGTCGACCCGGACGATCACCTCGTCGCCGCCGAAGTCGTTGCCGTGGACCGCGATCCGGTCGGTCGAGGCGTGGAACACGATCGCGCTGCGGCACAGGCGGAGCGCGTTGCCGGAGATCTCGACGGTCTGGTCCTCGCGTTGCGGCGTGCCGTCGAGGTAGATGCCGACCTCGTCGTGGACCAGCAGGTTGTCGATGACCTTGGCGTCGCCGGCGTCCTTGAAGCCGATCGCGATGCCGGCGGCGCCGGCGGCGTTGGCGATGACGTTGCCGCGCAGCTCGACGCCGTGGCTGTACATGATGAACACGCCGACGGTGACGTCGAGGTAGCTGTTGCCCTCGACCCGGGCGTCGTGGCTGTACATGAAGTGGGTGCCGTAGCGGGCCCGCGCGATCCGGTTGCCGTGGACGTGCGCCGTACGCGAGTACCAGACCACCAGGTCGCGGCCATCCTCGACGACGTTGTCGGCGACCTCGGCGTCGTCGGTCTCCCACAGCCGGATCGAGTCGCCGCGCAGGCCGATCTGCGGGTTGCGGCTGCCGACGACGTGGTTGCCGAGCATCCGGACCCGGTGGACCTTCTCGGCCTGCAGGCCGTAGGTCGCGTTGATGACGGTGATGCCCGCGACCTCGACGTCGTCAGCGGTGATGATCACCGCACCGTCGAGCTGATCGTAGCGGCCGCCCGAGCCGTCGATGGTGACGCCCTGCAGGCGGGCGCCGGCCGCGGCCAGACGGACGGTGGTGCCGGTGCCGGTCGACACGATCACCGCGGTCGGCGGGCCCCACAGCGTGAGCTTGCGGGACACCACCACCGGGCCGACGTAGCGACCCGGCGCCAGGCACAGGGCGCCACCGTCGGGGGTGGCGTCGACCGCGGCCTGCAGCGCGGCGCCGGTCGCGAGCGTCCGGCACTCGGACGGACGGTCCGGGGTCCGGGCCTGGAAGTCGGTGCCAGCGGCGGAACACGGCGCCGAGCACCCCGGCGCCACGCCGGCCAGCGCGGTCAGCACGGCCAGGGTGGCGAGCGATCCGGGGCGTCGGCGCGTGGTCATGGGGTGTGATCGGGCAGCGAGCTGTTGGCCGGCTCGACCAAGAGGTAGCCGGCCATCTCGAGGTGCAGCGCCGAGCAGAACTCGGTGCAGTACAGCGGGAACACGCCGGCGAGGTTGGCCTTGAAGGTCACGTCCGAGTGCTCACCCGGCTCGAGCGACAGCTCGATGTTGTAGGTGTCGATCGCGAAGCCGTGGGTGGCGTCGTAGGCCTGCTCGAGGTTGGTGATGTGCAAGTGGACCGTCTCGCCCTGCTTGACCCGGACGATGTCGGGCGTGAAGTGGCTGCGGATCGCGGTCATGTAGACGTGGACCTGATCGCCCTGGCGCTCGACCCGCTCCTTGCCGGGCTCGACCGGGAACTCGGCCGGCTGGCCGGTGATGGGATCCTCGCCCGTCGGGTAGACATCGATCGGATGCAGCTTGTCGGCCTTGATGATCTGGACGTAGTGCGGCTCGCCCAGCGGGATGGGCATGTCGTAGATGACCTTCATCTTCGGCCCGGTCAGGTCGACCAGCTGGAAGTTCTGCGGCAGGAGCGGCCCGACCTTGGCGAAGCGATCGAGCGCCCATTTGTTCATCGCGATGAGGTACTTGCCGTCGGGCGAGACCGTGTCGCCCTCGGCCGCGGCCAGGTGGCCGATGTTGTAGTGGGTGGGCAGCTTGTCGACGACCTTGAGGTCGGCGAGCGACCACTTGGCGACCACGGTCTCGAGGAACAGCGAGGTGTAGGCGAAGCCCTTGTCGTCGAACTGGGTGTGGAGCGGGCCGAGGCCGAGCTCGACCTGACCGCGGATCGAGTCCTTGAACGACAGGACCGGCACGCCGTACGGGTCGGTGCCGTCGTACTTCTTGGCGTCCATCAAGCCCTTGATCTTCTCGAACGAGAACACCGTGCCGTGGGTATCGAGCTTGCCGCCAACGACGATGTCCTTGCCGTCGGGGGTGACGTCGCAGCCGTGCGGGCTCTTGGGCTCGGGGATGAACGCCAGCACGCCCTCGGCCGCCGCCACCGGCAGGCGGATGGTCCGCATCCCGGCGATGGTCTCGAACTTGCCGGCCTTGATCAGCTCCTCCGCCCTGCGCCAGTTGACGACGTGGAGGTAGTCCATGTCGTTCTGCGACATGCCCGACTCCATCGCCGGGTTGCCCTCCATGTCACCGCCCCAGGACAGCTCCGTGTTGATCGAGTTGAAGAACGCGTAGCCGTCGGACACCAGCTTGCCGGCGTCGGCCAGGTCCTGGGTGTACGGCGGGAACTCGACCGCGAACGACGCGTCCTTGTCGATGCGGCCCTTGCTGCGATCGAACTTCCAGAAGATGGCCGCGCCCCGGAACTTGTCCTTGTAGGAGGTCTTGGGGTCGGCGTACTCGTGGCCGAACGGGGTCGCGTACTGGCTGGTCTCGATGACGTAGTCAGTGTTGGGCGTGACGAAGGCTGCGCCGTGACTGGAGTTGACGAGATCGGAGCTGACGATCTGCTTGGTGGTGAAGTCGGAGAGATCGATGACAGCGACCCGGGCGTTGCCCTTGTCGCCGATGAACAGGAACTTGCCGTCGTAGTCGCCGCCCATCTCGGACAGGGCGGGGTGGTGGGTGTCGCCCCAGGTCAGATCGCGGCCGGCCTTCTGACCCTCGGCCAGGACGCGCTTGGTCTGGTCGTCGAAACCGTAACCCTGCCAGGGTTCGGGCGTGAACACCGCGATGTACTTCAGGATGCGCATGCTGGGCAGGCCGATCACCTCGACCTGCCCTGACTGACCGCCCGAGGCGAACGCGATGTACTCGTCGTGCTTGCCGCTGGGCGTGAAGGTCTTGAGCGCGGCCGTGACGTCGGCCTCGGACAACCCGCGGGCCTTCATCAGGTCGGTGATGTTGCCCGAGACGCCGCCGCCAGAGGGCGCCCCGGCTTTGCCCCCGCTGCAGGCGCCGAGCGCACACGCGAGGATGAGACTGGACCAGTGACTGGACAGATGCATGACTGCAAGCCTTTCAGGTCGCCGGGCCGACCATCGATATGTCGCCGCGCGGATCACTGCTGACCGAAGCTGCGGATGTGCGCGCGCAACGCCGCGACCACCGCCGGGTCGTTGAGATCCGGGTTCCCCGGCATGGCCGGGCTCAGGCCGACCCCCGCACCGCCGACCTTGATGATGGTCTGGATGTGCTCGTCGGTGACCTTGGCCTGCCACTCCTTGTCGTGGAAGTTGCGGGGATGAGGGTTGAGCGACGCCGACGCCGGGCCGTCGCCCATGCCCGTGGGGCCGTGGCACGGCGTGCAGCGGGTGGCGAAGATCTGCGTGGCCGTGGCCGTGGCCTCGGCCGCGGAGGTGCCCGAGGTCCCGCCGGCGTTGCCGACCGCGGGCTCGGACTGGTCGGCGCTGGCGGGCTTGGCCTTGCTGCAGGCCGCGGCGGTGAGCGCGAGCAAGAGCGCGCAGAGAGACGTGGGGATGGTGATCGTCATGGTCTTGGCCCCGCGCTTGAGCAAGGGCCATGCCGCTGCAAGACGCGCAGGAATCGCGGTGGCGGCTGGAAAGTGCGCAGTTGCTGCGGCGGCGCCCGGCCCCGCTGCACAGCTATCGCTGAGCCGGTCGCGGCGCCTTGAGGCCGAGGCGATGGGCGGTGCGGTGGAGGTTGCCGCGATCGAGCCCGAGCCGGCGAGCGGCGCTGGCCCAGTTGCCGTTGCAGGCCGAGACCGCCGCCAGGATGCGCTGGCGTTTGACCGCGTCGACCGCAAGGTCGAGCGACAGCGCGTCGAGCGCGACGTCGAGCCCGGGGCCCGGCGGACACGGGGCCAGGCCGAGGTGGCCGACGTCGACCGTGACCGGGGCTCGCCGGGTGCCGCCCGCGGCCCGCAGCGCCGCCCGCATCACGCAGTGCTCGAGCTCACGCACGTTGCCTGGCCAGTCGTGGGCGCACAGCGCGGCGCGGGCGGTCGGGGTCAGCCGGACCAGGCCGAGCCCGAGCTTGGCCCGGGCCTGGTCGAGGAAGTGGCCCGCGAGCATGGCGACGTCGTCGCCCCGGCCGCGCAGCGGCGGGACCTCGAGCGGATAGACGTTGAGGCGGTGGAACAGATCGGCGCGGAACCGGCCGGCGGCGACCTCGGCCGCGAGATCGCGGTTGGTGGCGGCGATGACCCGGACGTCGACGACGATGCCGCGGTCGGAGCCGACC
>JAYVSF010000770.1:0-13156 GCA_043775605.1 Myxococcales bacterium | reverse complement strand
GCCGCCCAGGTCGACTGCGGCCCGTCGGTCCAGCCAGTGCCGGCCGACGGGCGGCTCGCGTGTCGGGTCGATGACGGCGGCGTCGCCTGGGTCCGGCTGGGCCCGGCTGGCCAGATCGACGTCGAGGTCGCGCTGACCCCGGCGGCGATCGCGGTCCGGGCGGCGCCGGCCGACGAAGCGGCCCTGGACCGGGCCTCGCGTGCGCTCGACACCGACGAGGCCGAGGGCAGCGATGACGACGATGACGATCGCGACGCCGGGGTCGACGGCGGCGAGCTCGACGCGGCTTCACCGCGGGGCGCGGGCGGCTAGCACCGGCCAGCGCCGGCTCGCGCGAGACAGCGGCACCGGTCGACCGCCGGTGGTCACGGTGGCGCGCTACGATGACCCCATGTCGCATCGCTTCCGGCCACTCCCGCGGCTCGTCGCCGCGCTCGCCGTCCTGCTGGCCGCGTGCCCGTCCACGACCACCAGGCCGCCCGACAAGCCGATCGTGGTCAAGAAGGGCTCGATCACCCTGAGCGTGGTCGGCACCAACGACCTGCACGGCGCGATCGATCGCCTGCCCATCCTGGCCGGCTACATCGCCAACCTGCGCCTTGCCCGGGCCGGCGACGGCGGCGAGGTCCTGCTGGTCGACGCCGGCGACATGTTCCAGGGCACGCTGGCCTCCAACCTGGCCGAGGGCGCGCCGGTGGTGACCGCGTACGGGGCGATCGGCTACGACGCGGCCGCGATCGGCAACCACGAGTTCGACTTCGGCCCGCCCGGCCCGGCCGTGACCGTCAGCCGCCCCGGCGACGACGCCCGCGGCGCGCTCCGGGCCCGGGCCGCCGAGGCCGGCTTCCCGTTCCTGATGGCCAACGTGCTCGACGCCGACACCGGCAAGCGCCCGGCCTGGGACAACGTCCTCGGCTCGTTCATGCTCGAGAAGGGGCCGCTCATCATCGGCGTGGTCGGGGTGACCACCGAGGCCACGCCGTTCACCACGATGCCGGCCAACTTCGTCGGCCTGGTCATGGCCAAGCCGGCCCTGGCGATCCTGGCCGAGGCCCAGGACCTGCGACGGCGGGGCGCGCAGGTGGTGGTGGTCGCGGCCCACGTCGGCAGCAAGTGCGCCGACCTCCACGACGCCAACGATCTGAGCTCGTGCGATCAGCAGGAGGAGATCTTCGAGGTGGCCAAGGCGCTGCCGCCTGGCCTGGTCGACATCATCGTCGCCGGCCACACCCACGCCGCGATGGCCCACCGCATCAACGACATCGCGGTCATCGAGTCGTACGCCAGCGGCCGCGCGTTCGGCCGGGTCGACCTCCGGGTCAACGCCAGCGGCACCATCACCGCGGTCACGATCCGCCAGCCCCAGGACCTGTGCCCGCCGGGCGCCGACGGCGAGCAGGTCGCCGGCGTCGACTGTCAGCTCGGCAGCTACGAGGGCCGCCCGGTCGAGGTCGACCGCAACGTCGCCGACATCGTCGCCCCGGCCGAGGCCGCCGCGGCCGTGCTCGAGCACCAGCCGGTCGGCATCACGTTCACGTCGGCGATCGACCGCTCGTACGACCACGAGAGCGCCGAGGGCAACCTGTTCACCGATCTGATGCTGGCGGCGCGCAAGGACGCCGACATCGCGGTGACCAACGGAGGTGGGTTGCGCGCCGACATGCCCGCCGGACCCCTGACCTATGGCTCGCTGTACGAGGCGATGCCGTTCGACAACCGGTTCGCGGTGGTGAAGCTGCAGGGCCTGCACCTGCGCAAGATGATCAGCAACAACCTGCTCGGCGGCGGCGCGATCCTGTCGTGGGGCGGGTTGACCGTGAACGCGACCTGCAAGGACGGCCGGCTCGACGTGGTCATCAAGGATCGCGCGGGCAAGGAGGTCACCGACGACCGCACGTTCACGCTGGTGACCAGCGACTTCCTGGCCTCGGGCGGCGACGGGTTGATCGGCCGGCTCAAGCTGCCCGAGGGCAGCATGACCCAGACCGACACCATCATCCGCGACGCGATGGCGACGGCGTTGACCCAGCGCGGCGGCAAGCTGTCGCCGGTCCAGGTCTTCGATCCCGCCCACCCGCGGCTGGCGTACCCGGGGACGCGCCCGGTCAGCTGCAGCGGCGCCGCCAAGACGCCCTGAGCCTGCGTTGCGCTCCGCCATTCGATGTCGCTGACTCTCGCCGCCTGGCTCGGCACGCTCGGTCCACCGGGGCCGCTCGCGCTCGACGAGCTGACCGCGTGCTTCCTGCGGGCCTGCCGGGCTCACGCGGCGGGGCTGCGCGAGGCGCGGGCGGCCGGCCTCGATCGCAGCCTGCTCGGCTGGCGCGCGACCCTGGCCGAGTCGCTGCGCGCGGCCCTGCGCGCGACCGTCGCCAGCCTCGAGCACGTCGCCAGCCGGACCACGATTGCCGTGCTGTGGGACCGCTTGCACGAGGCGCTGCCCGAGCGGCCGGACCTGGCGCGGGTGCTGGTCGCGCGGCTGTGCGCCGACGCGCTCGACGAGGCGGTCGGCCACCAGTTCGTGGCCTGCTTCCGGCAGCGGGCGCGCTGGCGGCTGGCCCCGGGCGACCCGTTCCCGGTGGCCGCGCCGGCGCTGCGCGAGCTGTTCGGCAAGCACCTCACCAGCCACCCCGACCACCGCGATCAGACGATCGATCGCACGACCCGGCTGGCGCTCGCGCCCGAGGCCGACGGGGTCGAGCTCGTGCTCGATCTCGAGGCCGACCTGCCGGTGCCCGGCGCTGACGCCACGATCGCCGTGTGCCTGCCCCTGGCGGCGCCGCTGACCGAGCTCCACTGGGACGAGGATCCGGTCCGCGGTCGCTTCTTCGGGGTCCGGCCGCGCGATCCGGCGGCGGCGAGCCGCGCGGTCGGCGAGGTGGTGGCCCAGGCCCTGGCGGCGCGGGCGACGCTGGTGGTCTTCCCCGAGCTGTCGGTCACCGACGACGGCCTGGCGGTGATCGCCGGCGCCGCCGCGACCGCGGTGCCGCCGCCGCTGGTGGTCGCCGGCACCCGCCACACCGACGACGGCGGCCCGGCCCGCAACGTCGCCACCGTGATGGCTGGCGACCGCCGCCTCGAGCACGGCAAGTGGAACCCGTTCGTCCACGGCGAGCTGGTCGAGGGCATCGCTGGCAGCCCGGCCCAGGTGATCGTGCGCGGGACGATCGACGACGCCGGTCGGTTCGCCTGGTCCCTCGCGGTGCTGGTGTGCAAGGACTTCCTGTCGCTCGGCGCCCACCTGGCCCTGACCGCCGTGCGGCCGAGCCTGATCGTGGTGCCGGCGATGAGCGACCGGACCGCGGTGTTCGAGGCCGACGCGATCGGCCTGACCGCGGCGACCCAGGCCACCTGCGTGATCGCCAACCAGGTCGGGCCCGCCGGCGCCGGTGAGCCCGAGGACCCGGCGGTGGTGATCGTGACCCGGCCGGTGCCGTGGGCGCTGACCGAGGTCGTGCGCCGGTCCGAGGTCGACCCGCCGGCCTGCGTGCTGCTGCACCTCCGCCCGGCGCCTCCGTAGCGAGCCTCGGCGAGGTTCCCGGTCGCCAACACAACCATTGCGCAACCGTTGCGACGGCGCTAGCCTGGCTGGGTACCGCGATGGACGTCCCCGCGCTGATCGCCTGGTTCGCCGAGGCGCCGACCGATCCCCACCGGTTGCGCTCGCTGGCCAGCTCGCTCGGCGTCGAGCTCAGCCGGCGCCGGCTCGATCACCTGGCGACGACGATGCAGATCCTGGCCCGGGTCAGCCAGGGTCGCGGCCCGCTGGCGGCGGCGCGCTCGACGACGTCGGCCGGCGATCCGGGCTTTCAGGCCGGCTACCTGACCGCGCTCGAGGACGTCCTGCGCACGTTCCAGGCCGAACTCGGCGACGAGGCCAGCGAGCGCGAGCTGGTCCACTACGCCCGGGCCGAGCCGTACCGCGGCGTGCTGCTGGCAATGGGCGGCGGGGCCGCGACCTCGACCGAGATCGCGCAGGCGATGGGCAAGCACAAGTCGAGCGCGAGCCGGGCGCTGGCCGCGCTGCGCGAGGCCGGCCTGGTCGCCAGCTACTCGGCGCCCGACGGCAACGAGCGGCTGCGACCGCACGCGCTGACGTTGCGGGGCCAGCGGGTGCTCACCGAGCTGCGGCGCCAAGTCGAGCCGTCCACGCGCGCGGCGATGGCGGCGGGCTCGTCGGACAAGGTCGCGGCCCGGAAGAAGACGCCGGCCAAGGGCCAGCGCGCGGCACCGGCGGCGGCGGTCGCGCACCGTCGGGCCCGCTGACACCGATCGCGGTCGAGGTCGGATTCTAGCCAGGAACTGTGCCGCGCTGGCTCGAGAGCAGCCGGAGAAAGGCAGACCTCGTACCTCCACGCGTGACCCCGACCATCCAGAGTCATTGTGGATCGCTCGCCAAGGCTCGCTATCGGCTCGAGGGCGCGCGGGTGCGGTCGACCCGGCGGAGCATGCGCACGAGGAGCAACACGGTCAGGCCGAGCACGAGCACGCCGACGCCCAGCAGGCGGTAGCGATAGGCGCCGCCGACGGCGGGCCGGTTGGAGGTCCAGAACCCCGACGGTCGCGAGCTCAGGTGCTCGGGCCGGCGCATGACCGAGCCGGGCGGCGGCGCGGGCAGCGGCAGGCCGGTGCTCGGCGGGACGGCGGGCGCGAACGGATCGGGCGTCGGCGCCGCTTGCGGGGCGGGCGTGGACGGCGCCGCGGCGGGCGGTGGCTCGGGCGCGGGCTGAGCGGTGGCGGCGCCGGCGATCGCGAGCACGCCGAGCAGCAGGGCGACGGCGAGCCGGCGACGACGCCGCGGGGATCGTGGAGACATCCTGGAGTCCTATCCCGAGGCCGCCCGGCGCGCAACGCGCGAGCCTTGACGAGCGATCAACAATGACTCCGGGTCAGGCCCACGCCAGTCCGCCGCTCCGCTGACCGGGCGGTGGACGGCGCGCCGGGAATGTGGGACCCCCTTGCCTCCGTGCGCAAGCAGCGTGAGCCCAGCCCCGCCGAGGTCAACGTCGACGACGAGCTGCCGCCGCCGCAGCCCGGCCCCGACGCGATCGATCGGATGATCGAGCGGCTCGGTCCGGCCGCGGTGTGCGCCGCGCTGGCGCCGCTGCTCACCGCCGAGCGGATCGCCGCGATCGATCGAGTCCTGGCCGCGCGCCTGGGCTCGGTGGTGCCGGTGGTCGAGGACGTCTACGATCCGCAGAACGGCGCCGCGGTCATCCGCACCGCCGAGGCCTTCGGCCTGCAGGAGCTCCACGTCGTCGAGCCCGGCGTCCGCTTCCAGGCCGCCCACGGCATCACCCGCGGCTGCCATCGCTGGATCGATCTCCACCGCTGGCGCGACGCGGCCCTCGCGATCGCCGCGCTGCAGGCCCGCGGCTTCCGGGTCCTCGCTACCGGCCCCGACGCCGCCGACACCATCGCCGATGTCGCCGTCGACCAGCCGGTCGCGATCCTGTTCGGCAACGAGCGCTCGGGCCTCACCGCCCGCACGGCCGCCGCGTGCGACGGCACCGTCGCGCTGCCGATGTACGGCTTCACCCAGAGCTTCAACCTGTCGGTGTCGGCGGCGCTGGCGCTCAGCCAGCTCGCGGCCCGGCGGCGGGCCCTGCTCGGTGCCACCGGCGATCTCGCCCCCGCCCGGGTCGCCTGGCTGCGCGCGCGCTGGTTCGCGCTCAAGCTCCGGGGCGCGGTGGGCATCGTCGAGCGGATCGTGGCCGGCGAGACACACCAGGATGTGGCACCGGGGCCGCGGTCGCGCGATAACCCCGGTAGCGAGACCTGAGCCGCGCCCCGTCGGGCGGTCTCCGCCTTGCACCTACCTGAACCGCCGTGATGGAAGCCCCTCGCAAGCAGCGTCCCGAACCCAACCGCCGCGTCGGTCGCGTGGCCGCCGCCGGCACCGGTCCCGGCCCGCGTCGTCCGCACCTCGCGCTGCGCATCCTCGGCTGGAGCGCGGTCGGCGGCCTGGTGGCGGCGGCCCTGACCTCGGTCGGCCTGGCGCTGGTGTTCTGGCACTACAGCCACGGCCTACCCACCATCACCAAGCTCGCCGACTACCACCCCAAGCAGGTCACCGTCATCCAGGACCACGCCGGCGAGCGGATCGGCGAGATCTACACCGAGCGCCGGACCTTCATCGCGTTCGACGACGTCCCCAAGATGATGGTCGACGCGTTCGTGGTCGCCGAGGACGCCAACTTCTGGAACCACGGCGGCATCGACTACCGCGGCATGATCCGCGCCGCGTTCACCAACCTGCGCTCGGGCCGCACCCGCCACGGCGCGTCGACGATCACCCAGCAGGTGGTGAAGAACTTCGTGCTGTCGCCGGAGCGCACGTTCAAGCGCAAGATCCAGGAGATCATCCTGGCCCGCCGCCTCGAGAGCGCGCTGACCAAGAAGGAGATCCTCACTCTCTACATGAACCAGATCTACTTCGGCGGCGGCCGCTACGGCGTGCAGGAGGCCGCGCGCTTCTACTTCGGCAAGGACGTCCAGAAGCTCGACACCGGCGAGATGGCGCTGCTGGCCGGGTTGCCGCAGGCGCCCGAGGAGATCGCGCCGTACAAGCCGAAGAACTACCCGCGGGCCAAGGAGCGCCAGACCTACGTGCTCAACCAGCTCGTCCACCACGGCAAGCTGACCGCGGCCGAGGCCCAGCAGTGGATCGACCTACCGATCAAGGTCGTCGGCAAGCCGTACCCGATGCTCGACTCGGCGCCCGAGTGGCTCGGGCTGGCCCGCACCGAGCTCGAGGCCGAGCGGGGCAAGGACGCGGTCGACACCCTCGGCGCGATCGTGCAGACCACGCTGCGCTCGGACCTCCAGGCCACCGCGCAGAAGGCGCTGCAGAGCGCGCTGCGGGCGTACGACGGCCGCCACAAGCTCGGCCGCCCGGTCCGCCAGATCAAGCCCGACAAGATCGAGCTCGAGCTCGCCCGGCTGACCAAGCGCCTGCCCCGGGGCGGGCCGGCCAAGGGCGAGAGCTACGAGGCGGTGGTGACCGCGGTCCACGACGCCGACAGCGAGCTCGAGGTCGACCTCGGTGGCTGGAAGGCGACCCTGGTGCTCGGCCTCGCCGACGACGATCGCTGGAACCCGCCGGCCGACGGTGGCAAGCGCAAGCACCCGAGCGACCGCTTCACCCGCGGCGACGTGGTCAAGGTCGAGCTGGCCCGGGCCGTGGCCAAGGGCGAGTCGGCGCCGCCGGCGCTCAAGCACGGGACCCAGCGGGTGGTGATGGCGCCCGGGCCCGAGGGCGCGGTGGTGGTGATCGATCCCCGGACCCGCGAGGTGCTGGCGCTGGTCGGCGGCTACGCGTCGCGGCCGGGCGGCTTCGATCGCGCGACCATGGCGCGCCGGCAGCCGGGCTCGGGCTTCAAGCCGATCGTCTACGCGGCGGCGCTGGCCAGCGGCAAGTTCACGCCGGCGACGATCGTCAACGATTCGCCCGAGGTCTACGCGCTGTGGAAGCCGAAGAACCACAAGGCCGGCGCGTTCGAGGGCCCGGTCCGGCTGCGCTACGCGCTGGCCAAGTCGATCAACACCGTCGCGATCAAGGTGCTGCACGACATCGGGCCCGACACCGCCGCCGACCTGGCCAAGCAGCTCGGCATCGCCGGCGACCTGCCGCGGACCCTGTCCCTGGCGCTCGGCTCGGGCGAGGTCACGCCGCTCGAGCTGACCAACGCGTTCGCGTCGTTCGCGGCCGGCGGGATCTACGCGCCGCCGCGGTTCGTGGCCGCGGTCAACGGCGTGGCGCCGCCGGCGGTGGCCGGGACCCAGGTCGTGAGCCCCGAGGTCGCGTACGTCATCACCGACATGATGCGGTCGGTGATCGAGCAGGGCACGGCGGCGAAGGCCAAGAGCCTCGGCCTGACGATCGCCGGCAAGACCGGCACCTCGAACGACTCGCGCGACACCTGGTTCGTCGGCATGACGCCCGAGATCGTGATCGGGGTGTGGGTCGGCAACGACGACAGCACGCCGCTGGGCGGCGGCGAGGCCGGCGGCGTGACCGCGCTGCCGGCGTTCATGGACATCGTGAAGGCGATGGGCCTCAAGGACCGACCGTTCGCGCGACCGGCCAACGTCGAGACCGCGACCATCGATCTCAAGAGCGGGCTCCTGGCCGCGCCCGGCGCGCCGGTGGCGAGCCAGGCCACCGAGGTCTTCATCAAGGGCACTGCGCCGACCGAGGTCGCGCCGCTGCCGGGCGAGATCGACGCCCGCACCTTCGTCACCGACGAGTACGGTGACGAGGTGACGCCCGAGGCCACGCCCGCGAGCGCGCCGGAGTGAACCCGATGGGCGCGCGGGCAGGCGGCTTGCTGATGATCGGCGTGCTGGCGCTGGCCGCGCCGGCGCGGGCCCAGCCGGGCGCGCCGTCGCCGGCTGCGACCGATCCCGACGAGGCGACCCTGGCCGAGCTGTGGCGGCTGTTCGACGACGAGCTGGCGGCGTGGCAGGCGGCCCAGGCGCCCGCCCCGCCGGCGCCGCCGCCGGTGCCGGTCAAGGTCGCGTGGAAGGCCCGCCGGGTCGCGTCGCTCGATCTCGGCGCCGCGGTGCTGGCGGTCGCGGTCGGTGATCTCGACGGCGACGGCAAGGCCGAGCTGGTGGCGCTGACCGAGCGCGCGGTGGTGGTGCTGAGCCCGGCCCGGCGCGGGCTGGTCGAGCGCGCGCGGATCGCGGTGCCGGCCGAGCCGGCGTCGATGCGGCCGCGCGATCCGGTGGGCGCGCTGGCGATCGCGCCCGGCGATCACGGCGGCGAGATCTGGGCCCGCAGCTCGGCGGTCGGCCGCGGCGCGCGCTATCGCCTGGTCGACGACGCGCTGCGCGAGGTGGCGCCGGTCGCCGGCTTCCCGTTCTGCGCCGGCCACGAGGACGAGCTGGTCCCCGGCCGCAACTACGCCGCGGGCCCGGTCGGGGCGCCGTTCCTGGCCCGGCGCTGTCGCGACGACGTCGCCGACGGCCACGGCCGGCCGCTGCACGTCGAGGCCACGGTCGCGGTCGACGGCACCCTGACCGTGGTGGTCGCCACCCGTTGCCCGGCCGGCGCCAGCGACTGTCCGGCCGACCGGACGGTGGCGATCGCCGGCGCCGGCGTCGGCTTCGAGATCGACGACGTCGATCGCGACGGCCGGCTCGAGGTCATCACCTCGGCCGCGGGCGCGCCCGGCGACGCCGACCTGGTGCTGGTCCGCCAGCTCGGGCCGATCGGCCTCGTCGGCAAGTCGCTGTTCCGGCGCAGCTTCTCGGGCGGCATCGCCGCGATCGGCTCCGGCGACGTCGACGGCGACGGCGATCGTGACGTGTTCGCGGCGGTGCGGCTGGCCGGCGCCCGCAAGGTGGACCTGTGGCTGCTCGACTGAGCAGAAGCCCATGGCTGGGGAGCCATGCGCTTCAGCCCAGGCCCGACCGCGGTCGCGGTCGGACGGATCATCGCTCCTCCGCGCCGACGGCAGAGCCGCCGCCGCGTTCGTCGCTGTACGGAGCGCGCGGACTCCCGCGCGCCAGAGCTGTGCTCGCTCTTGCGCTCGCGTTGGTGCTGGGAGCGAACTCGGCGACCGCCGAGACCCGGCCCCGCTACGGCGGCGAGCTGACCGGCACGCTGCTGGGCGAGCCCGCCAGCCTCGATCCGATCGCCGCCCGCAGCCACGCCGAGCTGGCGGTGGTCGGCCTGCTGTTCGACACCCTCTACCGGATCGGTCCCGACGGCGCGCTGGTGCCGCACGTGGCCGCGGCCCTGCCGGTCATCGACGGCGGCAGGGCCCGGATCCCGATCCGGCCCGGCATCCGCTTCCACGACGGCAGCACCCTGACCGTGGTCGACGTGCTCGCGACCCTGGCCCGGGTCAAGGCCTCGGTCGCGGCCGGCTGGCTCCTGGCCGGGGTCGACGCCATCACCGTCGACGGCGACATCGTGGTCCTCGACCTCCACAACAGCGGCCGCGACCTGGCCGCGATCCTGGCCGCGCCCCAGCTCGCGATCACGCCACGCGGCGCGGCGCCGAAGAAGGACGCCGCGATCGGCTCGGGCCCGTTCAAGCTGGCCGCGCGCAAGAAGGATCGGCTCGAGCTGGTGGCCTTCGATGATCACTTCGCGGGCCGGGCCTACGTCGACAGCCTGGTCCTGCGCTGGTTCACCACCGCCGACGGCGAGGCCAAGCTGTACGAGACCGGCGGCTCGCACTGGTCGATGCGCGGCGCGACCGTGTTCTCGGGCCAGACGCCGAAGTTCCCGACCGACGAGCTCGAGGGCCCGGCGACGGTGCTGATCTTCCTCGGCTTCGGCCAGGCCCAGCCGGCGATCACCGGCAACCGCGACTGGCGGGCTGCGCTCGACGCCGCGCTGGCCCGCGGCGGCCTGGCCGCGCTCGGCACCGGCGAGCGCACGGTGCCGACCCTCGACCCGGTGCCGGTCGAGCTGGGCGGCCCGGCCTTGCCCGACGACGCCAAGGACTCGCGCGCCGAGCTGGCGACCACGGCCCTGGCCCGGGCGGCGGCGGCGGTGCCGGCCCTGGCCGCCGATCGCCGGGCGACGGTCGCGCTCGAGGTCCTGATCGACGCCAGCCGACCCGACGATCGCGAGGTCGCCGAGCGGGTGGTGCGCGCGCTCGACAAGCTCGGGCTGCGCGGCTCGATCACCGCGCTGGCCGCGCCCGAGCTGGCCCGCCGGGTCGCGGCCGGCACCTGCGATCTCTACGTCGGTCAGCTGGCCGCGCCGGTGGCCAGCCCCGGCCTGCTGTTCGCCCAGGCCTACGCCGCCGCCGGCGATCGCGACGTCGCCGACAAGCTGGTGGCCGGCGGCGCCGTCGATCTGACCCGGGCCCGGGCCGCGTTCGCCACCCGCCTGCCGATCCTGCCGCTGTTCCATCGCGCGGTCCGCATCCACCACCGCCGCGATCTGCGCGGCTCGTGGTTCGACGGCGCCAGCCGGCTGGGCGCCGCCGACCTGTTCGTCTGGGGCGGCCCGTGAGGCTGCGCGGCCGGTTCACGCTGTGGTTCGCGGTCGCGGCGCTGGTGCCGATCGCGATCGCGGCGCTGGTGACCCGCGAGGTCCTGGCCCGCAGCTACCGCAACGAGTACCAGCGGACCCGGGCCGCGGCCGAGCTGACCGTGCGCGGCGAGCTGCACCGGCTCGAGGATCAGGTCCGGGACGCGGTCGGCGGCCTGGCCAGCAAGAACTACCCGTTCGTCGGCAGCCTGCTCAGCGATCTGGCCAAGGGCGGCGGCCAGCTCGACGGCGAGTCGCGGCGGCGGCTGCGCGAGCAGGCCGGCGAGCAGCAGAAGGTGCTGGGCCTGGCGGTGCTGACCGTGCTGGCGGCCGACGGCGAGATCCTGGCCGCGCCCCACAACCGGGCGGCGATCGGCGAGCGCGCGACCGTGCCGCGCGATCGGACCGGGCCGACCGAGGTCTTCTACCGGTTCGAGAAGATCACCGGCGACCGGGCGATGGAGAGCATCCTGGTCGCCGAGGCGTCGCGCCTCGCCCGCGATCCGCCGACCAGCGTGGCGGTGGTGGTCGGCCGCCGGGTCGCGCGCGGCCTGCTCGAGAGTGTCCGGTCGCCCGGACAGGTCGACGCGCGGGTGGTCGACGCCCGCGGCACCGTGTTGGTCGAACCCAAGGAGCCAACCTGGGCCGGGCCCGGGCTGCCGCTGGTCCGCATCCCGCTGGCCGGCGAGGACGGCGCGCCGGTGGCCTGGGTCGAGGTCGCGGTCCGCGATCGCGGGCTGACCGCGCTGCAGCGGCAGGTGACCTTGATCGCCGTGATCCTCGCCGCCGCGGTGCTGGCGGTGACCACGCTGCTCGGCGCGCTGGTCGCCCGCCGCATCACCGGCGGCCTCGATCGCGTGGTGACCGGCGCCCAGGCCGCGGCCCGCGGCGATCTCGATCACCGGGTGCCGGTGACGTCGAAGGACGAGGTCGGCGAGGTCGCGGCCGCGTTCAACCTGATGATGGAGGACCTGCGCACCGCCGAGGAGCGGCTGGTGATCGCCGAGCGGATCGCTGCCTGGCAGGAGATCGCGCGCCGCCTGGCCCACGAGATCAAGAACCCGCTGACCCCGATCCAGATGGCGATGGACAACTTGCGCAAGACCTGGCGCAAGCAGCACCCGTCGTTCCCCGAGATCCTCGAGGAGTCGACCAAAACCGTGCTCGAGGAGGCCGACCGCCTGCGCCGGATCGTCAGCGAGTTCTCCGACTTCGCCCGCATGCCCAAGCCCGACCTCGCGCCGCTCGATCTCGGCGAGGTGGTGAGCTCGGCGCTCGCGCTCTACCAGGGCGAGTCGCCGGTCGAGCACAAGGCCACGCCGGTGCCGCCGATCGAGGCCGACCGCGGCCAGATGAACCAGGTCCTGCTCAACCTGGTCGAGAACGCGCGCGACGCCATCGCCGGCAAGGACGGCGGCACCATCGTGGTCACCACCCGGCGCGGCGACGCCGGCGATCGGGTCGAGCTGATCGTCGAGGACAATGGCCCCGGCATCCCGCCCGAGCTGCGCGACCGGGTGTTCACGCCGTACTTCACGACCAAGCAGGGCCGCGGCGGCACCGGCCTCGGCCTCGCCATCGTCCACCGCATCATCAGCGACCACGGCGGCCGGGTCGTGATCGGCGCGGTCGCCACCGGCGGCGCCCGCTTCGTCGTCGAGCTGCCGATCAAGTCCGGTCAGCCACTCCTGGCCTCGCGGGCCTGACCGCCGCGCTCGGGCCGGTCAGGAGTCCTTGACCGGCGTGGCCTTGAGCGCGGCCTTGCCGTCCTTGACGTAGACCGAGAACCGGACGTCGACGCAGCCGGGCTTGGCCATGAGGTCGTCGCGGTTGCGGCGCAGCTTCTCGGCGAAGCGGGCGTAGGTGAGACCGGTGGTCGGCTCGCCGCACTGCTGCTTCATCGCGACGAACTCGTCGTAGACCGAGCGGAAGTACTCGTCGTCGCTGCCACCGGCCTCGCTGCCGGCGGCGGCCGACATCGACAGGATGTCGTCGTCGAGCGCGGCCGGGGGCGGCACCTGCGGCGGGGGCGGCGGCTCGGGCTCGGGCAGGCGGATCGGCGCGGCGCTGCGCTGCGCGACCGGGGCAGGGGCGGTCGCGACCGGCATCGCGATCGGCGCACGCTGCGCGCGCGGGGCCGACGCCGGCGTCGGCGCGGCGGTG
>JAYVSF010000769.1:0-6761 GCA_043775605.1 Myxococcales bacterium | reverse complement strand
GGCGGGCGCCCGGCGGCGTGCAAGCCAGCGAGCTGGTCGACGACCGCCTGCTTGCGCAGGTTGAGCGCGTCGATCGCCGCGAGGTCGAGACCGGCGACGGCGCGCCGCTCCTCGGCCATCACCGTCCGCAGCGTGGCCAGCACCTCGACCAGCGCCGACGGCGCCGGTGGCTGATCGGGTGCCGGCGTCGAGCTCACGGGCGCGACCCGGTGCGGGCGACGTCGTCGTCGAGGATGCGCTCCGACAGCTTGTCGAGGTCGACGTGGTAGTCGCCGCTGGCCAGGAGCTCCTTGATCCGGCCGATGCGGGCCGTGATCACGGGGTCGAGGCCCCCGCTCTTGCTGGCGCTGGCAGCGGCGCCGAGCGACACCACGCTGGCCTGGTCGCTGGTCGGACGTGCTCCGGGCGCGGCCTCGCGGGTGCGGGGGTCGTGGATCGCGGTCAGAGCGGTGGGATCGATGCGCATGAGTGCCTCCACTGCATTAGGTCGGCCAAGTCCGGGGGGGGTTCAGGGGTACCCAGGCGAAACTGGATCATTCCGGTCGATATTCAGGGCGAGCCGAGGTCCGGTCACGGGCTGGCCCCCTGGTCGTCGACGGTGGAGCCGTCGAGGAACGGCCGGGGATCGACGGCCTTGCCGGCCCGCCGGACCTCGAAGTGCAGGTGCGGCCCGGTCGACCGACCGGTCGAACCAACCGCCCCCAGGGGTGAGCCGGCCAGGACCCGATCGCCAACCTTGACGCCGACCGCGGACAGGTGGGCGTAGCGGGTCTCGGTGCCATCGGCGAGCCGGACCGCGATCATGTTGCCGTAGGTCCCGGTCGGCCCGGCGTGGATGACCTCGCCGGCGGCGGCGGCCACCACCGGGGTGCCGGCCCCAGCCGCGATGTCGAGGCCAGGATGGAAGCCGGTGCCGTTGCCCATGGGATCGACCCGCTGGCCGAAGCCCGAGCTGAAGCGTCCGGGCGCCGGACGGATCATCGAGCCGGCGCCCGACCGGGACCGCTCGCCATCGAGCTGATCGAGCAAGGTCGGCGCGGTCGCCGAGGTCGCGGCGCGCGCGGTCGGGGTCCGGGTCATCGCCGCCTCGAAGCCCGCGGCCAGGCCGAGCCCGCCGGCGTCGGCGATCGAGTCGGCCATCTGGGTGTCGAGCATCTCGCGGAAGGTGTCGCCGGCGAACCCGCCGTCGAGCATGCCGTCACCCTTGGGCCGGGCCTGGGCCAGGAACTGGCGGATGAAGAAGGCCTCGAGCTTGCTCGCCGCGACCGCCGGATCGTCGCGATCCGACACCGCCGTGCGATCGAGGCTGGGCGGGGCGAGGTTCACAGGACCTCCAGCCGGGCGTGCAGCGCACCGACCGCGGCCAGATCGCGCAAGATCGCGATCAGATCGCGCGGCTTGGCGCCGAGGGCGTTGAGGGCGGCGGCGACGTCGGCGACCGAGGCCGCGGCCGGCAGGAGGTGCAGCTCACCGGGGCTCTCGGTCACCGCGACGTCCGAGCGCTTCACCACCTTGGTCGCGCCGGCGGCCAGCGGGTTCGGCTGGCTGACGTCGGCGCTCTCGGTGATCGCGATGGTGAGGCCGCCGTAGGCGATCGCGGCGACGGTCAGCCGGACCCCGGCGCCGATCACGACCGTGCCGGTCCGCTCGTCGACCACGACCCGGGCCAGCTGATCGGGGGCGGCCTCGACCGCCTCGATCGCCGCGACCAGGGCGGGCACGTTGCCGCGCCAGGCGACGGTGACCGGCACCACCACCGCGCCGGCGTCGATCGCCATGGCGCTGCCGGCGCCGAGGGCGTCGTCGATCGCGGTCGCGATCCGCGACGCGGTGGTGAAGTCGGCGTGGGTGAGCAGCAGCACCACCTTGTCCTCGGGCATCGGGGTCTTCAGGTTGCCCTCGATGGTGGCGCCGGCGGGGACCTGGGCGACGGTGACGTGGTTCTTGCGCTCGGAGCCGGCGCCGGCCTCGACCAGGAAGCCGCCGACCGCGACCGGGCCCTGGGCCAGCGCCCAGGTCTGACCGTTGAGGTCCTTGAGCGGCGACAGCACCAGCGTGCCGCCGGCCAGGCTCTTGGCGGTGCCGACCGACGACACCGTGACGTCGATGCGCTGGCCCTTGCGGGCGAACGGCGGCAGCTCGGCGGTGATCGACACGATGGCCACGTTCTTGGCCTTGAGCGCGGCGGGGTCGATGGTGATGTCCTGGGCCTTGAGCATCTTGGCCAGGAACTGCTTGACCACCAGCGAGTCGTCGCCGGTGCCGGCCAGGCCGGTCACCAGCCCGGTGCCGACCAGCGCGTTGGTCCGGACGCCTTGCACGCTCGCGAGGTCCTTGACCCGATCGGCGTGGACGCGGCCGGCCGCGAGCGCGCTCGTGCCCGCGGCGAGCGCGGCGACGGCGACGACCAGGCGGGCGATGCGGAGGTGGTAGCTGGATGACGTCGACATGGGTGCCTCGCTGTCGGGACCGCGGGGGCGGTCAGAACGGCCAGATCCGGGCCAGGAGCCGGTTGCCCCAGCCCCGGCGCTGCTGATCGGAGACGTCGCCGCGGCCGGTGTACTCGATCTCGGCCTCGGCGATCCGCGACGACGAGATCGACCCATCCTCGGCGATGTCGCGGATACGGACGATGCCGCTGACGTACAGGTGCTGCTCCTCGGCGCCGATCATCACCACCTTGGTGCCCTCGACGTAGAGGTCGCCGTTGCCGAGCTCCTGCTTGACCAGCACCGGCAGGGTCGCGGTCAGCGCGCCCTTGCGCTCGATCGCGCCCGAGCCGGCGAACGACATCTCCGACTTGCTGGCGAACAGCTTGGTCGGGTCGACGTCGGGGTACTTGGCCTGGAGCGCGGCCAGCAGGCCGACCGCGGCCGGCAGGCCGTAGTTGGTGTCGTCCTTCTTGCCGAGCTTGGTCGAGGCGGCGTGGCTACCGGTCTCGCTCTCCTCGATGCGGACGATCAGGACGTCGCCGCGGTGGCGCGCGACCACGTCCTCGAACAGCCCGCCGCCGCGGTACAGACTGCCGTCGTCGGCGACCGGCGCGGTCGGATACTGGTCGGGATGAAAATGGCGCTGGCGCGGTCGATACGGTGCGATGTGAGTGGTGCACGCGACCGCGACCAGGGCCAGACCGGCGGCGATCGCCAGCCGCGACCGGCGGCTCACGGCGCCACCTCGTCGCCGGCGATCACGACCCGGTCGGCGGCGACCATCAGGCCGCGCACCGGCAGGCGATCGGGCAGGAGCCTGACCAGCACAATCGTCCCCAAGCTGCCGTCGTGCTCGAGCGTACCGCGGCCGGTGATCAGCACCGCGCCGCGCCGCGACTCAACCATCACCGACGTCCCGCGCGGCAGCGGCGGCGCCGAGGCGACGGCGGTGAGCCCGCGGGCGCGATCCGGATCGGCGACGCGGGCGGCCAGGGTCACGGGCACGAACCGGGTCTGGCGCGCGCCCCACGACAGCCGCACGCTCACGGTGCCGACTCGCGGCGCCCGCGACCAGGTGACGGCGACCGTCGTCGGATCGACGTCGAGCACGGCCAGCCGCGCGGTCAGGTGGACCGCGGCCAGGGTCAAGCTCGGCGGCAGGCTGGCGTCGAGCCGGGCCTTCGCCACCGTCGCCAGCGGCTCGGCAGCCGCCGTCGTGGCCGTGGCCAGCGCCAGCGCGCCGACCGCGAGCAGGGGCACGAACCGCGCGGCGGTCACCGCAGCGCCGCCGTCTGGCCGAGCATCTCGTCGGCGGCCTTGATCACCCGGCTGTTGACCTCGTAGGCCCGCTGGCCCGAGATCAGGTCGATCATCTCGGTGACCACGTTGACGTTGGAGCCCTCGATCTCGCCCTGGATGAGCGGGCCGGCGCCGTCGGCGCCGGGGGCCCCGACGATGGCCGCGCCCGAGGCCGCGGTCTCCTTGAGCAAGCTGCCGCCGATCGCGGCGAGCCCGGCCGGGTTGGCGAAGTTCGCGAGCTGGAGCTGGCCCACCACCTGCGGCTGGGCCTCGCCGGCGACCAGCGCCGACACCGTGCCATCGGCCGCGATCGCGACCTCGGCGCTGGGCGGGATCGCGATCCCGTCGCCGACCAGGTAGCCCTCGGAGGTGACCAGTTGGCCCTCCGCGTTCATCTTGAACGAGCCGTCGCGGGTGTAGGCGGTCTCGCCCGACGGCATGGTGATCTGGAAGAAGCCGTTGCCGTTGACGGCGACGTCGAGCGGGTTGTTGGTCTGCTGCATCGCGCCCTGGCCCTGCATGCGCTGGGTCGAGACCACCCGGACCCCGAGCCCGACCTCGAGCGCGCCGGGCGCGGTGGTGCCGGCCCCGGTCGGCGCACCGGCCGGACGCAGGGTCTGGTACATGAGGTCGGCGAACTCGGCCCGGCTCTTCTTGAAGCCGGCGGTCGAGACGTTGGCGATGTTGTTGGAGGTGACGTCCAGCTTGGTCTGCTGGGCCTCCATGCCGGCGGCGGCGGTGGCGAGTGCTCGCAACATGGTTACCTCCGATGCGAAAGGGGGGTCGAACTCACTTGGGCCCGCCGAGGTCGCGCGCGGCGCGGTTCTCGATGGTCTGGAAGCCCTGGATGACGCTCATCAGCGACTCGTAGGTCCGCGACACCTGCACCAGCTCGGTCACGCCGCGGACGACGTTGACGTTCGAGCCCTCGAGGAAGCCCTGCTTGACCTGCGGCGGCGGCCCGGCCACCGGCCGGCCGTGCGCGGCCAGCAGCGTCCCGCCCTCGTGGGTCAGGTCGGCGCCGGCGAAGCGGGTCAGCTCGAGGTGGCCGACCGGACCGAGCTCGGTGGCGATCGTGCCATCGGCGCCGATCGTGACCTGGCCAGCGCCCGGCGGGATGATCAGCGGCGCGCCGCCGACCGCGCGCACCGGCAGGCCGTCGGCGTTGATCAGCCGGCCATCGGCGCCGAGCCCGAGCGAGCCGGCGCGGGTGTAGCGGACGCCCTGCGGGCTGTCGACTGCGAGGTAGCCGTCACCGTCGAGCGCGACGTCGAGCGGGTTGCCAGTCGAGCTGATCGGCCCGGCCACGCCGTCGATCGAGTCGGTGCGGTTGCCGACCAGCGCCATGTCGGGCGAGCGGGCCCGGGTCAGGACCTCGTGAAAGCTGACCTGGCTGGCGTGGAAGCCGGTGGTGCTGGCGTTGGCGACGTTGTTGGCGGTGACGTCGAGAGCGTTCGACTGCGCGACCGCGCCGGCGGCGGCGATGTAGATGCCGCTACCCACGGTCGGCCTCGCGGCGCGCGGCGACCGGCTTGACCTGCTCGAGCTCGGTGCGCAGCCGGGCGATGGCGCGACCGTGGAGCTGGCAGACCCGCGACGTCGTGACCCCGAGGACCTCGGCGATCTCGACGTAGGTGAGCTCCTCGTTGTAGTAGAGCGACAGCACCAGCACGTCGCGCTGATCGAGGCTGGTCAGGGCCTCGCGGATACGGCCCATGATCTCGCGCCGCTCGGCCTGCCGCAGCGGCGACGTGTCCTCGCCGCCGGTCGGCGCCGAGTTCTCGACCTGGTCGAGCGCGCCGATGGTGACGTGGACCAGCTGCTCGAGGTTCTCGCGGTACTCGGCGAGCGGGACCCCGAGCGCATCGGCGACCGTCTGATCGTCGGGCGGGCCGCCGTTCTTCTTCTCGAGGTCCTGGATCGTCGCGCCGACCTTGCGGGCCAGCTGCCGGATCCGGCGGGGCATGATGTCGCCGCGGCGCAGCTCGTCGAGGACCGCGCCCCGGATCCGCTTCTCGGCGAACACCAGGAATGGCTCCTGCCGGCTGTCGTCGTAGCGCTCGGCGGCCTCGGCCAGCCCGAGCATCCCGGCCGACACCAGGTCCTCGCTCGAGATCCAGGACGGACAGCGCCGGGCCATCCGCAGCGAGATCCGCCGCGCGATATCGATGTGCTCGGCGATCAACCGATCGCGCTCCGGCATCGGCCGGCGAGCGTGGCTTGCGTAGGCTTTCATGGCGAGTCTCCTTGGGCGAGGGCGAGGTGACGCCGCCAGAACCCGCGGGCGACGTCGGCGCGCTGGTCGGGGCTGGCGTGGGCATCGAGGGCGCGCGCCACCTGGCGGATCGCGCGGGCGGCGGGCGAGTCGGGGCGGTACCGCAGCAGCGGCACGCCGTGGTGCGCGGCCTCGGTGACCGCGGGATCGGCGGGGATCGCCGGCAGCGCGATCAGCTCGAGATCCAGGAAGCGGGTGACGAGGTCGGTGAGGCGGAGGACGATCTCGTCGCCCTGGGTCCGCCCGACCACGCGGTTGGGCACGACGTAGGCGGTGTGGATGTCGTGCTCGGTCACCAGGACCTTGAGGCAGGCGTAGGCGTCGGCCATCGACAGCGGCTCGGGGTTGACGACCACGACCCGATCGGCGGCCGCGGCGGCGAAGCCGGCCTGGTGCGCGCCGATGCCGGCGGCGATGTCGAAGACCAGGGTGTCGAACCGCGCCGACAGCTGGGCGCACAGCTCGAGCGCGCGGGCCCGCGAGCGGTCGCTCATGGTCGCGAGGGCGAAGCTGCCGTTCTGGGCCGGCAACAGCTGGAGGCCGTGGGCCGACACCAGGACGTCCTCGACCGGGACCCCGCCGAGCGCGTCGAGCAGGCTGCGGCCGGGCGCGACCCCGAGCAGGAGGTTGAGATCGGCCATGCCGAGATCGGTGTCGATCATCAGGGTGCGAGCGCCGTCCATCGCGTACGCGATGGCGAGGCCGAGCGCGACCGTGCTCTTGCCGACGCCGCCCTTGCCGCCGGTGACCGCGAC
>JAYVSF010000768.1:0-7800 GCA_043775605.1 Myxococcales bacterium | reverse complement strand
GCGGGGGACGACGACCCGCTGGCCCGGTCGCCGCGCACGGGCGCGGACCTCGGGTCACCGCTCGCCGCCGCCGCGGTGGTGTTCGCGCGTCCGCGCAGGGGCGCCATGGACTCCATCGCCCTCGGCCTCCATGGCTTGACCACCTGGCCCGTCGGCGGCCTGCGCCTGGTCGCTGCCGGCGAGCTCGAGGCCGGCGTCGACGGAGAGCTCGACGGCACGTTCGCCGCGCGGACCATGGCCGGCCTCGGCGTGCGCCTCCCGCGCCACGTCGGCCTCGTCGCCGTGGTCGCCGGCCTCGGCGCCAGCCGCGCCGGTCACGCGCTGCCGGGCGCGCTCGAGGTTCCGCTCGAGGTCCGCGTCCGCGTCGCGGCCGGCGGCTACCGGGTCCACGGCTGGATGCGCGCCAGCCTCGTCCGCGGCGAACCCGCGCGCGACGCCGTGGAGCTCGAGCTCGGCGCCGGTGTCAGCCTCCCGCGCCACCTCGGCCGCTTCTTCCTCGGCGCCGCCGTCGAGCACGTCGTGGTCGGCACCAGCGGCTCGGTCTGCTTCGGCGTTCCCTTTGGCGGCTTCTGATCCGAGCTGCGTTGCGCCGGGCCCGATCACATTCATTGACAACGCGGCGCCCGTCGTCAGAATCGCCCTGTGGATCCCGGTGAAGAGACCGTCGGCGAGCGCCTGCAGCTCACGCTCGAGCTATTCGAATTCGGCGTCGAGATGAAGGCGGCGAAGCTACGGCGTGACCACCCCGGCGCCGACCCGGCACAGATCGGCCAGATGATCGAGGACTGGCTGGCGGAGCGGCCCGGCGCCGAGTACGGCGATGGCCCCGGTGTCCCGGTGGCGCTCGACCGCTTCCGATGAACGCGATCGGCCGCGCGCTGCGCGACTTCCTGGCCGAGCGACCTCGGGATATTGCCATCGCGCTGATCGGCGGCATCGCGGTGTCGGCGAGGACCGAGCCACGGTTCACCCGCGACCTCGACTTTGCGATCGCCGTCGCCGACGACCCCACGGCCGAGCGCTACGTGTTCCACCTGCGTCAGCTCGGATACGAGGTGCGGGCCGCCCTCATGCAGACCGCACGCGGCCGTCTTTCGACGGTGCGGCTGCGCCGGCAGGGCGCCGGGCCGATGATCGACCTCCTGTTCGCGGCGACCGGCATCGAGGTCGACATCGTGGCCGCGGCCAACGAGATCGAAGTGGCAGGCGGGCTGGTCGCGCCCGTCGCCCAGATCGGTCATCTGCTCGCCATGAAGCTGGTCTCCCGCGATGACGCTCGGCGTCCCCGTGATCGCGATGATCTCGTTCACCTCGCCGCGGCGGCCGATGCCGCCGAGTGGGCGCGGGCCGAGGTCGCGGTGGCAGAGATCGAGCGACGAGGATTCGCGCGTGGCCGTGACCTTCAGGGCGCGTTGCGCGAGTGGCGCCAAGCCTGATCGCGATTCCGAGCCGGTTACTCGCCCTTGCAGTGGGCGAGGATCTGGGCGGTGATGCGCGGCTTGTTGACCCGCTGCAGGGTGGCCTGGGCGGACTCGCGGTCGCCGGTGGCGCACTCGGCGCGGGCCTTGACGATGCGCAGCGCGCCGGCGTCGGGGTGGCGGAGCAGCGCGCGCCTGGCGATGCGGATGGCCTCGCCAGGGTCGCCGCCTTGGAGCGCGGCCTTGGCGTCGGCCAGCGCGGCCGCGACCTCGGGATCGCCGGGCTGGTCGTCGACTGGCGGGGTGGCGACGCCGGCGTCGATCCGTGGCGCGCGGGCCCCGGCGTCGACCGCGACCCGCACCGCGGTGCCGGCATCGATCGCGAGCGGCGGCGGCGCGACCGCTCCCGCATCGATCGCGAGCGGCGGCGGCACGGTGGCGCCGCCGTCGACGACCAGCACGGGCGCGCCGGCCGCGTCGCCGATCGCGATCACAGCCCCGGCGTCGACGGTGCCGCCCATCGCGACCACGCCGGTGCCCGGACCTGCGCCGGTGCCCGGACCCGCGCCGGTGCCGGTGCCGCTGCCGCCGGCCACGGACCCGCTGCCGCCACCGTCGCCGCTGCTGCTCTTGCCGCCGCCGACCGCGAGCACCACCGCGATCGCGGTGCCCGCCACCGCCACCGCGCCGAGCGCCATCCACAGGCCACGACGCGACCTCGGCGGCGCCGCCACCGTCGACGCCGGGCCCGCTGCCAGCCCTTGCCGCGCGCTGTCGGACACCGCGCCGCCGTGATCGCCCGAGCCGATCGTCGACGCGTAGGCGTCCTGCCCGGCCCGGCCCGGTCCGGTGGGGCTGCGCCCGGTCGCGTCGGTCCCCATCGCGCCGGCCCCGGTCGCGCCGCGCCCCGTGATCGGCCCACCGGCGGCGCCTGGGCCGACCGCGCGCCGCGCCGTGGTCAGCGGGCTGCGGGTCAGCGCCTCGACGAACGCGCCGACGTCGGGCCAGCGCTCGTCGACCTTCTTGGCGAGCGCGCGGGCCACCGCCTGGACCACGTGCGGCGGCGTGCCCGGCATCGCCACGTCGAGGGTGGGCGCCGGCTCGTACACGACCTTGAACATCACCTCGGGGATGGTCTCGCCCCGGAACACCGGCGTCCCGGCGATCATCTCGAACACCACCGCGCCGAGCGCGAACACGTCGGTGCGGCCGTCGATGATGCTGTGCTGGCCGGTCGCCTGCTCGGGCGACATGTACTGCGGCGTGCCCAGCAGCGACGACTCCTGGGTCTTGACCGTGGTCGAGCCCCGGATCTTGGAGATGCCGAAGTCGAGGACCTTGGCCTTGATGCTCGAGCCGTCGTCGCTCGGCAAGAGGAAGATGTTCTGCGGCTTGAGATCGCGGTGGACGATGCCCTCGCGGTGGGCCGCGGCCAGCGCCGAGCCGACCTGGCGCACGATCGTGTAGACGTCCTCGAGCGGGATCGGGCCCTGGCGCAGCCGATCGGACATGGCCTCGCCCTGGAGCAGCTCGAGCACCAGGTACGGGGTGCCGTCCTCGAGCTGGTTCCAGTCGTGGACCTCGACGATGTTGGGGTGGCCCAGCCGCGACGCGATCTCGGCCTCGCGCCGGAACCGGGCCAGGGCCTCGGCGTCGGCGATGTCGGGGTGCAGGACCTTGATCGCGACCTTCTTGCCGGGCAGCCGGGCGTGGCTGGCCGAGTAGACCTCGCCCATGCCGCCCTTGCCGATCAGCCCTTCGATCGTGTAGGTGCCCGCGATCACGGAGCCGACATCGATCGCCCGAGCGGGTGAAGATCCCATCGCCGGCATCGTAATATGACAACACCATGCGTGCACTGCCCCTTGTCCGCTCATCCGTGTTCCAGGTCGCCTTGCTCGGCCTCGGCGTCGCCGCCGTGGCCACGACGGTCGCAACCCGACCGGTGGAGGCTCAGCGCAGCAAGAAGAAGAAGCCCGTCGACGACTCCCAGGACATCTCCAAGATCAAGCAGGACCTGGTGGTCCTGACCGACGACGACGGCGACTTCTACGCCATGTCGGGCACGTGGAGCGACGACAACGCCGTGTTCTTCGGCGACGGCAAGAACATGTATGCCCTGCGGGTGTTCGGCGGCGGCGCCGACGGCAGCACCGGCGCTATCGACTTCAGCTTCTGGTCGCCGCGCGCCAACGGCAACGCCAGCGTCCAGCGCACCGGCACCGGCGAGTACAAGCTGTCGTGCGGCGAGGAGTCGTTCGCGCTCAAGAAGGCGCCCGACGCGGTCGCCAAGAAGCTGCTCGACACCGCGGCGTTCAAGAAGTACCTGTGGAAGCGTCAGGCCCAGGCCCTGGCCCGCGACGACTCCGGCAACTACTACTACGTCGACCGGATGCGCGACGACTACGGTGGCAAGGCCCACCGGATCTTCGCCGGGCCCAAGGGCGGGCTCAAGGAGCTGCCGATGACCAACGTGGTGTCGGACTCGGTCGGCGAGATCTACGCGACCAAGCGCGGCGAGCTGCGCTTCGTCACTTCCAACTCGAGCGCGACCTGGATCAAGGGTGCGGCCAAGACCGCGCTGACCATCATCCCGATCGAGGACAACATCAAGCTCATCTACAGCGACCTCGGCGTGTACGACGGCTCGCTGGGCACGCCCTGCGACGACATGTGATGTCCGTGGACGAATCGCTGGAGCTGGCCCCGTGACGGCGACGCTGCTCGAGCTGGTCGAGGCCTTCATCGCCGGCGAGGACTGGACCGCGGATCGGCTCGAGGGGCTGCCGGCCTTGCGGCTGCGGTTCCACAGCCGGCACGGACCGTTGACCAGCATCGTGCGGGTCCGGCAGTCGCACGGCCAGATCGTCTGGTACACGCAGTGCCCGATCCCGGTGCCGCCCGAGCGCCGCCTGGCGGTGACCGAGTTCCTGACCCGCGCCAACTACGGGATGATCGTCGGCAACTTCGAACTCGACGTCGCCGACGGCGATCTGCGGTTCAAGACCTTCCTCGATCTCGGACCCGAGCCCGTGCTCGACGGGCTGCCGCCGTTCGCGCGCCTGTTCGGCCAGCTGGTCGGCGCCAACCTCAGCGCGATGGATCGCTACCTGCCCGGTATCATCGAGGTCGTCGCCGGGCGGCCTCCGATCGAGGCCCTCGCCGCCGTCGAGACCCCCGACGCCGCAGCGCCCTGACCCCGAAAATGGCGACGGCCGCGCGATCGTGAAATCGGCGGCCGTCATGCTGCGAGCGGCGGCGGGTGGGCTACCCAGCGCGCCGAGCGGTGATCACGGGATGTTGGTGTAGCCGACGAGCGCGTGGCCGGCGATCGCGTTGACGTTGGCCGGGCCGCCGGCCATGAGCGTCGGGCGGATGAACGTCGCCTGGATGCGCTTGGCGCCCGAGGTCTGGAGCAGCGCCGAGTAGGCCGCTGGCACGGTGATGGCGGTCGCGCCGAGCGCCGCACAGCGGACCTGGATGCGCTTGGTGGTCGGCAGCGGCTGGCGCCGTCGCAGGCGATCGTGAACGCGGCGCCGGTGGTCGGGATCGCGTTGAGCTTGATGGCCTCGCCGTTGACCATGACGACGTTGTCGCCGACGGTGCCGGCGCCGGTGGTCGCGGTGAAGGTCGCGATGTGGTTGCCACCGCCGGCGGTGAGCACGAAGTTCATCGCGATGTCGTCGGCCAGGAAGCCGGGATCGCCGGCTCGGTCCGCTCGTCGAGCCCCACCTGGCGCCGCTCGCGCCGCTGGCGCTTCCTGAGCTCGTCGAGCGCCCGGTGGAAGCAGGGCGATCTGGCGGGCGAAGATCGCGATCTCGGTCGCGTTCTCGCGACGGTTCGACGGCTCAACAGGCATCGGCCCCTCCCGCGCACAGCGCGCCGCTGTGACCGGATGCATGCTCGGTGCCAGCGGTCGAGGCCCCGTTCGGGCCCGCGGACTCGGTCGCCGTGATGATGGCTCACCAGCCTGTCGCGCGCGACCGTCGATTGTCCGACGGCCGGACGAACGGTTGACCGCTCGCAGGGTTGGCCAAGACCGACCCTGTGTTGGCCAACGCTCTCAGGGGCGCTGGGCGTGGGCGGCGATGACGTCGGCGACGCACAGGGTCAGGCGGCGGGCGGTCGGCAGGTCGAGGAACTCGTTGGGGCCGTGGGCGTTGGAGCCCGGGCCGAGCACGCCGGTGATCAGGAACTGGGCCTCGGGGTAGCGGGCGCCGAGCATGGCCATGAACGGGATCGATCCGCCCTCGCCCATGAACACCGGCGGCTTGCCGAAGTGCTCCTGCGAGACCTCCTCGAGCACCTCGGCCAGCCACGGCGCCAGCTCGGGCGCGTCCCAGCCGGCGCTGGCGCCGCCCGGGGTGAACGTGACCTGCGCGCCGTAGGGCGGGTCCTGCTCGAGCAGGGCCTTGACCCGGAGCAGCGCGGCCTCGGCGTCGAGCGACGGCGGCACCCGCAACGACAGCTTGAGCGCGGTCCGCGGCCGCATCACGTTGCCGGCGTCGCCGATCGCGGGCAGGCCGTCGGCGCCGGTGATCGCCAGCGCCGGGCGCCAGGTCCGGTTGAGGATCAGCTCGGCCGGGTCGTCGATCACCGGCCGCACCCCGTCGCGCACCGGGAACTTGTCCCAGACCTCGGCGCCCAGGACCTCGGCGCCGCGCGCGGCCTGCAGCACCCGGTCGCGTGGGATCTGGACGTAGAGGTCGACCGGGCGCAGGTCGCCGGTCGCCGCGTCCTCGAGCCGGTCGAGCAGCGCGCGCACCACCCGGAAGCTCGACGCGACGATGCCCGAGCCGTCGCCGGAGTGGATGCCCTCGCGCAGCAGGCTGACCTCGAGCGTGCCCAGCACCAGGCCGCGCAGCGAGGTCGTACACCAGAGCTGATCGTAGTTGCCGCAGCCCGAGTCGAGGCACACCACCAGGCTGGGCGTGCCGATCCGGTCGGCGAGGTGCTCGATGTAGGCCGGTAGATCGTCGCTGCCCGACTCCTCGCACGCCTCGATGATGATCGCGCAGCGGGCGTGGGGCGTGCCCTGGGCCCGCAGCACGTTCAAGGCCAGCAGGCTGGCGAAGATCGAGTAGCCGTCGTCGGCGCCGCCCCGGCCGTACAGGCGCTCGCCGCGGATCACCGGGGTCCACGGCCCGAGGCCCTCGTCCCAGCCGGTCATCTCGGGCTGCTTGTCGAGGTGACCGTACAGCAGCACGGTGTCGCCGTCCCTCGCGGTGCCGGGGACGTCGATGTAGATGACCGGGGTCCGGTCGTCGAGCCGCAGGACCTCGAGCGTGGCGCCCTCGGGCAGCTGGCCACGGGCCCAGCCGGCCAGCAGCTCGACCGCGCGATCCATGTGGCCGTTGGCCCGCCAGTCGGGATCGAACATCGGCGACTTGTTGGGGATGCGGATGTAGTCGACGAGGGTCGGGACGATCGAGGTCGCGAAGGTCTCCTCGACCTGGGCTCGGGCAGCGTCAACGTCCTTGGTCATGGCCGCGGGTGTACCAGAGTTGGGCCTCGGGCCCCGGGCTTCGGACCTGTCGCCTGCCCGATTGTCCGGGTGGCCCCGCGGCCCGGCTCGCTCCAGAGTTTCGCGGCTATAGTGATGACCATGGACGTGTGGATGTCTGACGACAAGAAGCCGGAGAAGCCGTCGACGCGCGGTGAGACCGGGCTGGTGCTCGAGGAGCGGACCCGGACCCGCAAGCCGCCCATGTACAAGGTCCTGCTCCACAACGACGACTACACCACCAAGGAGTTCGTCGTGTTCGTGCTGCAGACCATCTTCCAGCGCAACGAGACCGACGCCAACGCGATCATGACCCACGTCCACGCCAACGGGGTCGGGGTCGCTGGCGTCTACACCTTCGAGATCGCCGAGACCAAGGTGACCAAGACCGTCCAGCTCGCGCGTTCCCACGAGTATCCGCTCCAGCTCTCGATCGAGCCCACGGAGTAGCGAGGCCCATCATGCTGTCCCCCGATCTCTCCGCCACGCTCCAGCGCGCCGTCGCCGACACCCGTCGTCGGCGGCACGAGTATCTCACGCTCGAGCACCTGCTGATGTCCATGCTCGAGGATCCGATCGGCATCGACATCATCACCAAGTGCGGCGCGGTGCCGGCCAACATCAAGGCCGAGCTCGAGACCTTCCTGGCCGACAGCGTCGAGCCCCTGCCCGAGGGCGAGGAGTCGGGCCCCGACCAGACCCTGGCCTTCCAGCGCGTGTTCCAGCGGGCGGCGATGCACGTCCAGGGCGCGGGCCGGGCCGCGATGACCACCGGCAACCTGCTGGTCGCGATGTACCGCGAGCGCGACAGCTTCGCGGTCTACCTGCTCGAGAAGCAGGGCGTGTCGCGCTTCGACGTCGTCAACTACATCAGCCACG